>JBKJQC010000963.1:0-7331 GCA_046593995.1 Polyangiales bacterium | reverse complement strand
CTCGCGCGGTCGCGCAAGGTCGTCTACACGAAATGGTTCAAGGGCCGCGCCGTGTTCTTCTCGCGCGAGCTCTTCGCGGGGATGCTCGCGGAGCTGCGCGGGACGGGCGCGCTGACGACGGAGCTGTCGCGCGAAGCTCGCGAGATCCTGGACCTGCTCGAAGAGAGCTCGCCGATCTCGAGCAAGGAATTACGTAAACGCGCGGCGCTGCAGGGCCGACTGCTCGAGCGCACGTGGACGCGCGCGATGAACGAGCTCTGGTCGCGAGGTCTCATCGTCGGTACCGGCGAAGTGGACGACGGAGCGTTCCCTTCGCTCGCCGTGGGCGCCACGCGGTGGATCTTCGAGGAGCTGTGGAACGCCGCGGAGCAGCCGCCGAAAGGGGAGCAGCGCGCGCTCATCGCGACGCACCTCCACGACAGCTCCCCCTTCGGCAAGGAGCACAAGAAGACGCTCGCGCACCTCCAGGCGCGCGCGCGCGATCTCGCCTCCTGACGCCCCTCGCCGCCGAGACCGCTGACACGCCGGTCAACAGGGAGGCGGGGAGGCGGGGAGGAAGATCCAGAGTGCTGCCGCGCGCACGCGATCAGGTGGTGGTTGCCACGGCGCCGTGATCGTCGAGGCAGCGACCGGCAGACTTCTGGACTCCCTCTCGCCTCCCCGTCTCCACGCCTCCCTGTGAACAGACGGGTGGGCGATGAGAGCGGAGGGAGCATGTCAGTCCGCGGCCATGCCTGCGTCTGTGGCCGGCATGGTGTCGGTGCCGTTGCACGTCTCGGAGGTCGCGAGGGGGAACGTCGTCGAGTCGCACTTGCCACCTTCGCACGCCCACGAGCCGCACTCGGTCGCATCGGTGCAGTCGCTGCCTCCCGGCTTTCCGAGCGCGCACTTCCCGCCGACGCACACGTGGTCGTAGCCGCACGACGGGTCTTGCCCGCCGGGGCACGACTCGCCTGCCGCCCGCGACTTCTTGCAGACTGCGGGCGACACACCGTAATCGCAATAGAGGCCTACGTCGCAGTAGCGAATCGTGGTGCCGGTATAGTTGCAGGGCTTCCCCTCGGCGACGAAGCCGTACTGGCGACAGCGATCGTCCGAGGTGGCCATCGTCTCGCGCGTGTCGCAGTAGGCGATGAACCCGGGCTCCGCCTGGCACTCGACCTCGCTCGTACACGACTGCCCCGGCGCCTTCGTGCCGTTGAACAGCTGCGCGCACGGGAGGCTCTTCTTGCCCCAGTCGATCCAGCTGATGTTGCAGACGGCGAACGACTCGCGCCACCCCTTCACGCAGGCCGCGAGCTGCGTCGGATCGTACGTGGTGCTCCCCGCGTTCGCGGCGTCGACCTGGAAGTTGCACCAGTAGTTCACCGACGTGCGACAGGCTGCTTCGTCGTACGCGAGGTTCAACGTGCCGCAGCACGCCTTTGCTTCGGCGCCGCAGATCGCGTCCCCCATCTGCGCGCAGGTCTTCCCGTCGGGGAGCGGCGTGTCGCTCCCACCGCCGCTGCCGCCGTCGCCCGTGGTTCCGCCGTCCGTGGGCGCACCGGTGTCGCCCATCGTCGCAGGCGGATCGTTCAGCTTGCCGCCGCAGGCGGCCGTCAGCGTGCACAGCGTCAGCGCGGAGACGAGCGATACGAAGAGCGCACGAGACATGGATGAATCCCCCGGGAGGCAGCGTCTCGGAGCAGACAACGTGCCACGGCAGAGCTCATCCCGAAAGTTCGCGAAACCGAGGTGCGACCGCGGTCAGGCGTGCATTTGTCATCGGTTCAGGGGGTGCCGCTGCAGAAGAACGGATGGGCGACCGTCACGTTCGGATCGGTGCACGTCCCGGAGCTACAGTCGCCCGACGCACACACGCCGTCGGTCGAGCAGCTCGCGCCCGCGGCGAGGCCGACCGCGCACGTGCCGGAGCCACCGCCCGAGGGACGGTTGCAGTAGTTGCCGAAGCCGCATTCGAGGAAGTTGCAGCTCTCCCCGGTCTTCTTCGCGGGGCGGCAGGTCCCGGCGCCGCTGGTGCTGCTGAACTGGCAGGAAAGGCCGTAGTCACAGAGGATCTTGGTCGCGCCCTCGTAGTCGCACGGCTGTCCGTCCTGCGCGATGGACGTCTCGGAGCAGCGCTCGCCGTTCTGGGTCTGCGTGCAGCTGCCGAGCGCACCGGGGGCGACCTTGCAGTCGGTGTCCTCGCGGCACACCCCGCCCGGGGCCACGGTGCCGGGGAACAGCTGGTGACAGGGCGCGTACGTCTCGACATAGTCGAGCAACGGGATCGTGCACTTCGCCTGCAGCGTGCTCCACGCCGAGGCGCACGTCGCATAGGCCGCCGCGTTGAAGGTGCCGGTGCCGCCCTTCACCTGCGTCACCTCGCCGTCGCACCACGCGGCGACGCCCGCTCGACAGCCTTCGGGTTTGTAGTCGACACCCTGCGAGGTGCAGCAGGTCCTCTGTGCGTTCGAGCAGACGACGTCTGCGAGCTTCGTGCAGACGTTGTCGAGCGTGACCGCTTCGGTCGGCGTCCCGGCATCCTTCGCGGGGGGGCCCGTGTCCTTGCCGGGGGGCGTGCCGCCGTCGGTGCCCGGATTCGGCGTCGTCTCGGCGCCGGTCGCCGTGTCGCTGGCACCCGTCTCGTTGGTGCTCGCGCCGGTGTCGCTGGCGGTACCGTCGGTCGCGCTGCCGTCGGTCGCGCTGCCGTCGGTAGGATCGTCGAACGTGCTCGTATCGACGGTGCTGCCACACCCCGTCGCCACGCTCATCAACGATGCGACGAAGAAGGGAGAGACCAGGACCAACGGCGACCAGGGCTTCATCGATCTTTACCTTGCCCATTCGCGCGAGCGCGCGACCAGAGTACGTGAGGAACGTCGATTGTAGCAGCCGAGACGGCCTCGCGCAGGGGTGGGCAACGGTGGCAAAGCGAACGAGTGGACGGGGCGCCGGCGAGGAGGATCTCTTCACGCATGCGCTCGATGCGAGCCCCGCGAAGATGGACCCGGCGTCGACGCCGTTGGCAGAGCGCATGCGGCCGCGCGCGCTCGACGAGCTGGTGGGGCAGGAGAAGCTGGTCGGTGCAGGCAGGCCGCTGCGTCGCGCGATCGAGGCGGACAAGCTCCCCTCGCTGATCCTCTGGGGACCGCCGGGCGCCGGGAAGACGACCATCGCTCGGCTCGTTGCGCACGCGACGGAGGCGAGGTTCGTACCCTTCAGCGCCGTCCTCGGCGGCGTCCCCGAGATCCGCCAGATCCTCGGCGAGGCCCGCGAGGCGCGCGCCTATCGGCAGAAGCGGACGATCCTCTTCGTCGACGAGATCCACCGCTTCAACAAGGCGCAGCAGGACGCGTTCCTCCCCTACGTCGAGGACGGGACCATCACGCTCATCGGGGCCACGACGGAGAACCCGAGCTTCGCGGTCAACGCGGCGCTCCTCTCGCGTTGTCGCGCGATGCGCCTCGAGCCGATCGGCGACGAGCACATCCTGCTCCTCCTGCAGCGCGCGCTCCGCGACGAGGAGCGAGGGCTCGGTCGACTCGATCTCGACGCGGACGACGATGCGCTCTCGGCGATCGCGTCCCTCGCGCAGGGAGACGCACGCCGCGCGCTCACCGCCCTCGAGCTCACCGCCGACTACGTGCGCGCCGAGGTTGTCGAGAGGGGCCTCCCGATGCGCCTGACGCGCGAGGTCGTCGAGAAGTCCCAGGCCGCGCCGGGCCTGCGCTACGACAAGAAGGGCGACGAGCACTACGGCGTCGTCAGCGCGTTCATCAAGTCGATGCGCGGCAGCGATCCAGACGCCGCGCTCTACTGGATGGCGCGCATGCTCGAGGCCGGCGAGGATCCGCTCTTCGTCTCGCGGCGTCTGGTCATCTTCGCGAGCGAGGACGTGGGCAACGCCGATCCTCGTGCGCTGACCGTGGCCGTCGCCTGCGATCAGGCCTTCCAGCGCATGGGCATGCCCGAAGGGATCCACCCGCTCGCGCAGGCGTGCACCTACCTCGCGACGGCGCCCAAGTCGAACGCGTCGATCGTCGGCTACCAGGCCGCCGCCGCGGACGTGCACGCGAGGGGCGCGCTCGAGGTGCCGCTCCACCTCCGACCGGGATCGACCAAGATCCATCGAATGGAGGGGTACGGGAAGGGGTACTCCTACAGCCACGACGAGGAGGGCGCGTTCAGCGCCGAGCAGCGCTACCTCCCGGAGGCGCTCGGCGACGCCGGCTACTACCGGCCCAAGGGCACGGGCTACGAGGCCCACATCGTCACCCGCATGGAAGAGTGGGCGCGTCGCAAGGCGGCGGCGCGCGGTCCGACCGGCGACGATTAGCCCGGCACGCACGACGCGGACGGCGCGCACGCATCACGGACGGTCGCCACACGATTGCAACGTGTCGTGGGGTCGCCCGAACCGTCGCCGCGGACTAAGGTGCGCGCCCATGCGTCACGCGGGCTCGAGTCTCGGCGCCGTCCTGATCGTGTGCCTCGCGTCCAGCGGTTGTCTCCTCGGACGAACCGGCATCGGCCTCGAGGACGAGGACGGCGGATTCGGCGACGGCGGGGACGACTCCGGCATCGTCGTCATCGATGGCGATCCGAGCGACGGCGGCGCCGAAGACACGGCGACGCAGCCGCCGGATACCGCGACTCGCGACACGTTCATCGACATCTGGGACGTGCTCCCCTTCCCGATCCCCGACAGCGGTCCGATCGGCGCGTGCGCGAGCTGCGTCCGCGACAACTGCGGCGGGCAGGTGAACGCCTGCATCAACGACCCGAAGTGCCGCGCCGGCCTCGCGTGCACGGTGCAGAAGTGCCTCGGAGGGAGCGGTGCCGGGGGCTTCGATTTCGCGTGCGTGCTCGGCTGCTTCGGCGGCGACTTGAAGGCGGCGAGCGGCGCGATCCAGACCTTCACCTGCGTTCTCGGCAAGTGCGGCACCCAGTGCGGCGGCCTCCTCGGCGGCCTCGGCGGTGGGTTGCCCGGCGGCGGCGGCGGCGGCGGCGGCGGTGGCGGCGGTGGTGGCGGCGGCGCGAAATTCGAGCCGCAGAGCGCGGAGATGAAGGCGCTCCAGTCGTTCGATCCGAACGTCCGCATCTCCTTCTCGCGCGACGCGTTTGCGCCGTGGGCGCGCGAGCTCCGCGAATCGGCATGCGCCGGCGGCCACGCGATCTGCAAGTGAGCTCCGTCCCGCGCTCGAGTCGGCCCCGAGGGGCGGCTTGACAGCGAAACCCGCCGGACTACGGTGAGGGCGCTCTGCGGGAATAGCTCAGTTGGTAGAGCATCAGCTTCCCAAGCTGAGGGTCGCGGGTTCGAATCCCGTTTCCCGCTCAAAAAGCGGCCTCTTGCGACGCCGGGCGGGTGAACCGCCCCCCGGTGTGGGCACTACCCTCGGGATGTTGGCATTGATCCGGGGTAGGGCCGCGGCCGGTACCTCCATCATGGCCTGCGTCTGTTGCACGTAGCGCATGTGGACCTTGGGGTCGCTTGCTCCGCTCAGGTGCATCGCACGCTGGGCGTTCACCCCGGCTTCGGCGAGACCGGTGTTGTACGCGCGTCGGAAGCTGTGGAAGTCGACGGGGCGCGTCGTGGCCGTCTCGCTGTAGAGCGGATCGCGCGCGTGTCCGTCGCAGCACGCCTCGCCTCGCTTCAACGCGGGCGCGTCGATGGGTCGCGTGCACTTGTGGCGCTTCACACCAACAACGAGCAGCGCGTCACGCAGCCGCTCTGCGAACGAGTTGCCTCGGTCCTTCCGTGCCTCGCCTTTCCGCTTTCCTTTCGTCACGGGGAACACGGGGCCCGCCTCGGGAGAGCCCTGCTCGTCCCACCATACGCGGAGGGACTGGCGGAGCATCTCAGGGATTGCCAGTGCGCGCGCCTTCTTCCTCTTCCGATGAGGGAGCACGCACGACGCGAAGTTCGCTCGGTCGATCATCGACCAGTCCCACCGCAGGAGTTGGACCGTTGCCGCTCCGCCTTCGGTGCGAGCAACGATCGAAAGCGTCCTGATCTCGAGGCCGACGGTCGGGCTGTCGACCAGTCGTGCCGTCTCTTCGTCAGTGAGGATCACGCGCTCGCGCTCCACGTCGGGCATCGTCGGCGCCTTCACGCGAGCGGCCGGATTCACTTCCATCAGGCCTTCGTCGATCGCAGCGTTGAAGTAGAGGACGATCTGCCGCCGGAGCTTCTGGATCGTCTCGCGCGAGAGCCGCTTCCCCTTACGCGGTCCGTCGGGCTGCAGCTTCGTCGCAGAGTGGTCGAGCACTCGGCGAACGTCGGTGCGATCGATCGCGCGGACGTCCAGCGCGCCGAGCACGGGCCAGATGTGCTTTTTGAAGTTGACCGCCTCCGAGTCGACCATCCGCACGCCGAGCGCCTTTCGCTTGTCGAGCGAGCGCTGCGTGAACTCTTGGTACGTCTCGACGGCTCGCACGGTGGTGCGTGCGCTCCGCGTCGCGATGACCTGCCAGTCGTTCGCCGCAAGTTCGCGGAGCACCTTCGCAGCGACCTGGCGCGCCCGAGCCTCGTCCTCACGTCGGGGGAGTTGCAGGTCGAGCCACTTGCGGCCGGTGACGGTCTTGCCGTCGATGATCTCGTCCAGGGTGACACGCAGCGCCCATCCACGTCCGTCGCGGTACTCGAGAGATCCTGCTCGCGGTCTAGGCATGTCGAAAAAAATTCCGGGGTCGGGGTTGAAGGGCGTACGGAGGGGGTCGGCGCTATGTGAGTACGTAGATTCGTGGAGTAGGGACCGGTGATCTCGATCGGTGCGACCGAGCGGCATCGTCCCGAGACTTCTACCCCGGGGTGGGTAAGGGCCAGGGGGACCGCCGGGAGCTCCGACGGTCTCCCCGAGTCCCGCTCACATGCGCTCGACGCGCTCGACGCACGACCGCTCGAACATGTCCGCGAAGGTCTCCCACTCGCCATCGGCGCGCAGCCAGCCAACGCGAGCCAGCTTCCCGGTCTCGCGCACGAACACGAAGGTGTCGCTGAAGTAATCGTCCGCACAGCGCCGATCGTCCGGCTGGTAACCCTCGATCACGAGGATCTTGTCATCCTCGTGCGAGAGCATGCCATTCGCGAGCGCCTGCGCGAGAGTGGCGCCACCGGCAGCGCTCGTCATCGCGAGCCCGAACAGTGCGGCCGCGGTGCGGCCCGTGCGCCCGATCGTCATCGGTTTCGGCTTCATGATCGCATCCTCCTCTTCCCCTGGTGAGCGGTCCCGGGGATGACCATCGTTGCAAAGCGCGCGGATTCCGTGGGCACGTGCCGCGAGCGACCGTTAGGCACGAGCGGCGATGCGTGCCACCTGCGTCAGCTGCAGGGGTCGACCCGCACGCGA
>JBKJQC010000904.1:0-11234 GCA_046593995.1 Polyangiales bacterium | reverse complement strand
TGAAGCGCGGCATCGTCGTCGACGACACGCTCGCGACCACCGACGCCCACGTGTTCGCGATCGGCGAGTGCGCGGAGCACCGCGGCGTCGTACACGGCCTCGTTGCGCCGGGCTGGGACCAGGCCCGCGTCCTCGCCGAGCGCCTGATGGGCCGCGACACGACCTACGTCGGCTCGAAGACCTCGACCAAGCTCAAGGTGGCGGGCGTCGATCTCGCCGTGATGGGCGAGCGCGACGTGCTCGTGACCGACGAGGTCGTGACCTACACCGAGCCGAAGAAGGGCATCTACAAGAAGCTCGTCGTCCGCGACGGGAAGCTAATCGGTGCGATCCTGCTCGGAGACACGAGCTCCGCGACGTCGTTGCTGCAGGTCTTCGATCGCGGCGAGGAGCTCCCCGACACGCGCGGCGAGCTCCTCTTCCCCTCGGCGGGGCAGAAGACCGCGCGGGTCGAGGATCTCGCGGACGACGCGCAGATCTGCAACTGCAACGGCGTCACCAAGGGCGCGATCGTCAGCGCGGTACGCGGCGGCAAGCGCAGCCTGAAGACGCTGTGCGAGGCGACGCGCGCCGGTACGGGGTGCGGCTCGTGCAAGGAGCAGGTCGAGTGTCTCCTCGCGTACGCGGCGCAAGGCGCGGTGACCGAGGATCCGTCGAAGCACTGGTACGTGCCCGGGGTTCCGCTCACGAAGCCCGAGCTCGTGGTCGCGATCCGCAAGACAGAGCTGAAGAGCGTCTCCGCGGTGTTCCGCGCCCTCGCCGAGGGTCGGGAGGACGCCGCGAGCAAGCCCGGGCTCGCCTCGCTCCTCAAGACCATGTGGGGTGCCGCCTACGAGGACGAGCGGGACGCGCGCTTCGTGAACGACCGGGTGCACGCGAACATCCAGCGCGACGGGACGTTCAGCGTGGTGCCGCGCATCTACGGCGGTGTGACGACCGCGAAGGACCTGCGACGGATCGCCGACGTGGCCGACAAGTACAACGTGCCGATGGTGAAGATCACCGGCGGGCAGCGCATCGATCTCCTGGGCATCCCGAAGGAGCAGCTCCCGGACGTGTGGCGTGATCTGGGGATGCCGTCGGGGCACGCGTACACGAAGGGGTTCCGCACCTGCAAGACGTGCGTCGGCTCGGAGTTCTGTCGCTACGGCGTCGGTGACTCGACCGCGCTCGGCATCGCGATCGAGAAGCGGTTCCAGGGTCTGGAGGCTCCCGCGAAGCTGAAGCTCGCGACCGCCGGTTGTCCGCGCAACTGCAGTGAGGCGACGACGAAGGACGTCGGCGCGGTCGCCATCGAGGGAGGCCGTTGGGAGATCCTCGTCGGCGGCGGCGCAGGCTCGAAGGTGCGCAGGGGCGATCTCCTCTGCACCGTCGACGATCACGGCGCCGCGCTGCGCATCATCGGTCGCTTCCTCCAGTACTATCGCGAGCAGGCGCGCTGGTCGGAGCGGACGTACGACTTCGTGGAGCGGCTCGGGGTCGAGACGATTCGCGAAGCGCTCGACGCCGATGCCGAGCGCCTCGACCGCGCGATGGACGAGGCCGTCGCGTCCTACGTCGACCCCTGGAAAGAGGCAGAGAAGCCGCACGATCCGACGCAGTTCGCGGAGGTGATCCACGTCGACGCGCCCATCTCGGAGGGGAGACTGGTGCGGCGCGCGGGAGGCGAGCGATGAGCACGCACAAGCTCGGAGCGACCTACCTCGTGCCGGTCGGCGAGGGGCGCACGTTCCGCATCGCCGGCATCGACGTGGCGGTGTTCCGTACGCGCGAAGGGAGCGTCCACGCGACCCAGGCGCGCTGTCCGCACAAGGGTGGTCCGCTCTCCGACGGGATGGTGGCCGCGGGCGCGGTGGTGTGCCCGCTGCACGCGCGGACGTTCGACCTCGCGACCGGCGCCGCAAAGGCCGCGGACTGCGCCGCGCTCCGCACTCATCCGGCCTTCGAGAAGGACGGCGAGCTCTTCGTCGAGCTCACCAGCGAGGCGCGCTCCTGTGTCCGCTAGACGAGGTCACCTCCCGACGCTGATCGCGTCGTTCCTCCACTTCGATCTCAGCTTCACCCTGTGGAGCATGCTCGGCGCGCTCGGCGCGGTGATCGGCGCGGAGCTGCACCTCGATCCGGCGCGACGCGCGTGGGTCGTCGCGCTGCCGATCCTCACGGGCTCGCTCCTGCGCATCCCGCTCGGCGTGCTCGCGGATCGCATCGGCTCGCGCAAGGTAGGTCTGGCGATGCTCGTGGCGCTCTATGTACCGCTGTCCCTCGGGGCGTTCGTCATGCACGGCTTCGCGAGCGTGTTGCTCGTCGGCGCGCTGCTCGGCGTCGCGGGAGCCTCGTTCGCCGTCGCGCTCCCGCTCGCTAGCCGGTGGTATCCGCCCGAGCGACAGGGCGTGGTGATGGGGCTCGCCGCCGCCGGCAACGGGGGCACGGTCATCGCGAGCCTGGCCGCGCCGATGCTCGCGCGCGGTCACGGTCTGCGGGGTGTGTTCCTCCTCGCGATGGTCCCGCTGACGGTGGTGCTGATCGCGTTCTGGGCGCTCGCACGGGAGGCCCCGAAGGCGGCACCGTCCACACCCGTCGCGTATCTCGACGTCGTGCGCGAGCGCGACATGCGCTGGCTCTGCCTGTTCTACGGCGTGACCTTCGGCGGCTACGTCGGTCTGACGGGGTTCCTTCCGACCTACACGTCCGAGCGCTACGGCATCGATCCGGTGACGGCCGGCTCGATCGCAGCGTCGGTCGCCGCGGCCGGCAGCCTGGTGCGACCGATCGGCGGCTGGCTCGCCGATCGACTCGGCGCCACACGGATCCTCTCGATGGTCTTCCCGACGGTCGCCGCCTTGTGGCTCGTCTCGGCGTCGATGCCGCCGTTGCAGCGCGCCACGGTCGCCTTCGTCGCGATGGCGCTCGCCCTCGGGATCGGCAACGGCGCCGTGTTCCAGATCGTGCCGCTGCGCTTCGGCGATCGGCTGGGCGCGGCGACCGGATGGGTCGGTGCGCTCGGTGGCGTCGCGGGGTTCTTCCTCCCGACGATCCTCGGGACCACCAAGCACGTGACCGGCTCGTACGGCGCGGGCTTCGTGTTCCTCGCGCTCTTCGCGCTCTCCGCGTTCGTCAGCCTGCGCGTGCTCGTCGCGCGGCGCGAAGGGTGGCGGATCGGGTTCCGTATGGCGGCCGTCGCGGCCGTCCCGTCCGAAGCAAGCGAGGCGCAGTGATCGTCGAACGCGGCAAGGTGTACCTGGTCGGCGCGGGGCCCGGCGATCCCGATCTGTTGACGATGCGCGCCGCGCGGCTCGTCGGTGCGGCGGAGGTGATCGCGTACGACGAGCTCGTCTCCGACGAGATCCTCGAGCTCGCGAGCGACGACGTAGAGCTCGTCCCCGTTGGTCGACGCGGCGGCGGCGTCCGATACCACGACGATCGCATCCACCCGGTCGTGATCGAACGCGCACGCGCGCGGAAGCTGGTGATCCGCCTGAAAGGGGGCGATCCGATGATCTTCGGACGCGGCGGCGAGGAAGCGCAGGCGCTCCACGAGGCGGGCGTCTCCTACGAGCTCGTCCCCGGGATCTCGGCGGCGCTCGCGGCCGCGTCGTCGACCGGCATTCCCCTTACCCACCGCGGGGTCTCCGCGTCGGTCACCTTCACGACCGCGCACCGCGTGAACGGCGCTTCGGAGCTCGACGACCTCCCGCGCGACGGGACGCTCGTCCTCTACATGGGCCTCTCGTCGCTCGAGCACGCGGCCGCTCGACTGATGGCGAGAGGTCGCTCGCCCACGACCCCGGTCGCGATCGTGTCGCACGCATCGACGGCGAACGAGCGGGTCGTCCGTGGCTCGCTCGACGAGCTCGCGGACCTCGCGCGCCAGAACGCGATCCAGGCTCCCGCGCTGGTGATCGTCGGAGAGGTGGTCGCACACGCGGTGGTTCGCGAGCACCCGACGCTGCACCTCGGATGGCGGCGAAGCGCGAAGTGACGAACGCCGATCACAGACGACGCCGCGCCGCGTAGTACTCTCGACGTCGTGCGGTCGGCGTGGCTCGCGTTCGTCGTCGCTGCGATGCCAGCGACCGCGCACGCGTTCGTGCCTCCGACCTGGCACTTCGTCCCGAAGAAGGCGCCCGTCAGCTGGGTCGGGACGTGGGAGACCGACTGGGGCGAGCTCGTGTTCGTCACGCAGACCGACGGGGTCGCGGTCGGCCACTACGCGTGGGGGAGCCCGCCCCAAAAGGGGCGTCTCGCCGGCACGATCGACGGCGATACGCTGCGCTTCACGTGGACCGAGGGAGGATCGTTCGGCCGCGGCGTGTTCGTGATGACGGGCGATCGCAGCTACTTCGTCGGCACGTGGGGAACTGCGGACTCCGACAGCGACGGCGGCGCGTGGAGCGGACGGCGCAGATGAAGGAGGAGCGCGGGTAACCTCCGCCGGACTGCGGCTGCCAGAGTTGTGTACGCCATGGGTCGCGCCTCCGCCGACGCCATCGTGCTCGGGCGGTTCTCGGGTTGCGCCTCACTCGCCTACGTCAGCCGCGGCACGGCCGGTGCTGCTCCAGCTCGTCGATGAGGATTCGGCCACTTTCTCTTGTACTGGTCCTCTCGATGAGCCCCGCGGCCTGTGGCTCGGCACCGGTCGATGGGGCTGGCGGCGAGCCCGATCTCGTCGCGACTACCGAGGAGGCGCTGTGGACCGACGGCGATTTCCAGCGCATCCCCGAGCAGCGCGGCGATCTCGTCGGCACGATCGCGGCGCTCCCGATCGACTCCACGCTCGTCCTGCTCCGGGAGCCGCGGGCGACGCGCGTGAGAGAGATGATGCGCGCCGTCTTCGACGCTCGTGCCACGGGGGCGTGGTGCAGCGCGTCCGCGGCGGTGGCGAACGCCGGATATCGTATCCGTCGCTTCTACGATCAAGGAACGTACGGCGGGACCAGCGTTCGCGCGGCGCGCTATCACCTGTTGTTGACCGACGCGACCAGCGATCACCAGGCGACGATCGTGATCAACCCGTCGCCCGCGCGAAACGTGATTGTCGAGACGCCGCACGCGGGATACGACACGGGCACGCAGCGCGAGGGCGCATACATCTATCGTGAGCTCGGCGCGCGTGCGCTCTTGCTCAACCGAGCGCGTCGCTGCGCGCTCTCGGCGCTCTCGACGTGCTCGGCTCCCGAGCGCGGGACGAGTGTATGCACCAACTTCGCGGACAACTACCCGAAGTCCGACGCCGCCCACTGGCACGAAGGCGCGTTGCACCACGCGCACGTGGAGCTCGAGCGGCGATATCACCCGCTCGCGGTGCAGCTCCACGTGATGATGCTCAAACCCTCGATCTGGGCGGTCGCGGCGAATGGTCGGAAGGCGTCACTCGGTGATGACGCGGGCGCGATCTCGAATCGCTTCCGCAATGCGCTGCAGGGGCTGGTCGACGACTACGGCGGACAGGCGTGCTCCTGCCAGATGAGTACCGACGTGCGGCACGAGGCGATGTGCGGAGAGCAGAACGTCCAGGGCCTCTTCACGAACAGCGGGGGCTCGCTCGCGCTCACCAACTGCTCGACGTCGACCTACGACGCGAACGATCGGTTCCTCCATGTCGAGCAGTCCGAGGAGCTGGTTGCCGAGCGCCCCTCGCTCGTGCGCAAGGCCCTGCTGTCCACGGTGGGCGGGTGCACGTCGGGCGCGGGCGCGAGCGACTGCGTGTCCGCGATGACGGCGCGAAGTGCGACGAGCGCCTGTCCGTGAGCGTCTTCACTCCGTCACGGTGATGACGATCGGACCGGATCAACGTCGGCGGGCTTGTCCGACGCGGCTGCCAGCCGGTCCCTTCGCGCGCGATAGCGGCGCGCGATCACCAGCGCGAGGAAGTACGCGACGACGCCGCAGAACGGCGCGAAGACCACCCCGCCGATCCACCAAGCGAGGAGGGCGTGTCGCGCCGCCTCGAGTCGCTCGTGCGCGGTGGTGCCCCACACCGGAGGCGCGCGGCGGAGGAGGAACGAGCCGATGCGCACCTCGACCATCGCGCACAGAACCCAGAGCGGGCCGGCCATCACGTGGCACGATAGGAACGCCGTGATCTTGCTGCAGCGGGTGAGCCACGCACTCCCCAGCGCCGCGCCCGAGCGGAGACCGAGAACCGGAGGCACCGGCGACGCGCTCACGACGGTGCCCACCGCGAACGCGAACGCAAACTTCTTCGGGTCCGCGTTCTCCTCGAGCGCCATGCGCCACAGGTAGCGGAGCTTGTCGATCCGCTTGCGGAAGAAGCTCACGACTTCTTCTCGCGCTTCCTGCGCGCGAGCTCCTCGAGCGAGGAGCCCTTGGTCTCGACGTTCGCGGACTCTTTGGGCTTCTCTACCCGCACGATCACCGGCGCGGCCTTGGGCGCCTTTGCCTTCTCCGCCTTCTCGTCACGGCGTCGCTGAGCGATCGCGGCGGTAGCTCCACGCATCGGCTCGGCGGCGGGACCTGCCCTCTTCGCGTCGGCGACGATGCGCGCCTCTCCCCTCGGCATTCCACCCGCTATCGCAATCTGTTCGACCTTCGCGTTCGTCGTGACGATCGGCGGGAGAATCTTCGCGAGCGGCGCGCGCACCGGTCGCTGCCCGAGCGACGCGACCCAGGCGAGCGCCTCCTCGATCGGCCGCGGCACGCCGAGCCGACGTGCGGCGACGCCGAGGAGCATCAGCAGGAGCGCGAGCGGCAGGAGCCATGGGGCAAGCGGGAACGACGTCGGTCTGAGGCCCGTGCGACGAATGAACACATCGCCCAGAGGGCCGTCGACCACGCCGCCCGTCAGCTCCGCGATGCGCTCGAGCGCACGGCGATCGCTCCCCGTCGGACGCAGCTCGTCCGCGCGCGAGAGCAACGCCGCGGCGAGTCCGGCGGGCGAGGTGCCCTGCCCGTTCTCGCCCACGTCGATCGCGCGCACGACGTACGCGCCCGGTGCGCCGATCGGGAGATCCGCGAGATATGTCCCGCCCGGTCCGGGCAGGAGCTCGACATCGCGACCGATGCCGTCGGGACCTTCGACGTGCGCTTGCAGGTGGAGCAAGCCGCTCGCTCCGATGATGCCCGCCGGCTCGGCGTTGATGTGGAGGAAGCCGTCCTTCGCCACAGCGTCGAGCCGGACGCGCGCCTCGTCGGCCTTGCGCCCGATCTCGCGCGCGAGCTGCGTCATCATCTGCGCGGCGCTCGGCCACTTCGTGAAGCCCGACGCCCAGCGATCGGTGAAGTCGCTCGTCCAGGCGCCTGCGTGACCGAGACCGATCGGCCAGTGCGCGAGGATCGGATCGCCTTCCGGACCGTCGAGCACGAGCTGGGCGCGCGGCCGGGGCTGCGCGACGACGTACCCGTGGAGCGGCGGCGCGGTGCCGAAGCTCAACCCCTTGATCGCCGAGCTCGTCGACCGCACGTGCGGGACGAAGTCCTCTTCGTGGATCGACGAGCGCGCCGCGAGGATCGTCTCCTGTGCGAACACCGCGGGGAGCTTCCGTGCGTCGGTGATCAGGTAGAAGCGACCGCCGCCGAGCTTGGCCATCTGCTCGAGCGCGGGGACGTCGGGGCCCTCGCCGAGCGAGATGACGCTCGTCGTGATCCCCATGCTCGCCGCCTTCTTCACGAGGTTCGGCGCGTCGTTCCGCTCCTCGGCGTCGGCGCCGTCGGAGAAGAGCAGCATGTGGCGGAGGTTCTGCGTCTCCTTCGAGAGCGCGGCGTACCCCTTGCGGAGCGAGAGGTCGATGAAGATGCCGCCGCCGCCGGGACCGACCGCGCGAATGGTCTTCGCCGTGGCGACCGCATCGGTGACCGGCCCCATCTTGATCGTCTCCCGGACGTCCGTGTCGACGTGCCAGACGCCGAGCCGATCGCCCGGGCCGAGGAGCGCTGCCGCGCGCGCGGCGGCCTCGTTGGCGAGGTCGATCTTCATCACGTTCCCCTCGACGCGGGCGGCCATCGAGCCGGAGTAGTCGATGACGATCAGCTCCGAGAGCGCGGAGCGGCGACGCTCCTTCGTGAGGTCGAACGTGACGGGCGAGATCTCCTCGATGGGCGTACGCGCGTAGCCGCCCGGGCCCATCGACGACTCGCTGCCGAGCAAGAGCAGGCCCCCGCCGAAGTCCTTCACGTACTTCGCCATCGCGTCCATCTGCGATGGGATGAGATCCTTCGCCGGGATGTCGGCGAGCACGACGAGGTCGAACGCCGCGAACTCCGCGAGGTCGACCGGGACCGAGAAGCGGCCCTTGACGACGACGCGGTACCCCTCGGCCTCGAGCGCGTTCCGCAGCGGGCCCGCCTCGAGCTCCTGCTTTTGGAGTATGAGCACCGTCGACGGGCCGCGGACGCGCACGAAGGTCGTCGCTTCGTTGTCGTCAGGGCTCGCGTCGACCGTCGCGTCGAGCGGCCGCACGTGCACGTCGTAGCGGTGCAGACCCGGCTCGGTGGGTTTGTCCTTGAAGCGGATGACGTCCTCGCCGGAGGCGATCTTCGTCATGAAGGTCTTGAGCAGCACCCCGTCGCGGAGGACCTTCACCTCGACGTCGACAGATTTGTCGCGCGGCGGCGTGTGGACGACCGCGCGGATCTCGAAGGTCTCGCCTTCGTCGGCGAGCGTCGGACCGCGCGCGGCCACCACGCGAACGTCGGGGAGCACCTGCTGATCGAGGACCACGACATCGATCGGGACGCCGAGCGCACGCGCGCGCGCGGCCGCCGTGAGCGCGTCGCCGCGGTTGCTCACGCCGTCGCTCACGATGACGACGCGTCCCCCGCCCGCGGCCACCACCTCGTCGACCGCGCGGCGGATGGCGGCCTCGAGATCGGTGGCATCGCGCGCAATGGTCGGCTCGACGGGGACGCCGCCCTCGCCCTTCGCGTGCATCGGCTCGGCGAGCGAGGCGCTCGCGCCGAAGCGGATCACCGCGACGCGATCGTCCTTCAGCATCTTCGTCTCGGAGGCGGCGATCGCCTCGCGGATCTTCGCCTCGGCGTTCGGCACGAGCTCGATCGAGCGCGAGCGATCGGCCGCGATGACCACCGCCATGCGATCGGCCGGGCGCACGAGCTCGACCTCGGCCGCGGCGAGCACCGCGCAGATCAGCGCGAGCCACGCGAGGAACGAGGCGACGATCCGACGCGAGCGCGGCAAGCCCGGGTCGGCGCTGAAGAGGCGGATGAGGACGAGGAACGCGAGCGCGAGCCCGACCCCGAGCACGACCGGATGGCCGACGACGAAGGACAACCCCTTCATCGTGCGCCCTTGGGTGCTCGGGCGAGATGCGCGACCGCGCGGGCGCCTCGGCGACCGAGCCACAGCGCATCGAACGCGAGGAAGAGGGCGGCGATCCCGGCGATGATCCAGCGGAGATCGGCCCGCGCGCGGATCGCGTTGACCTCGGGCTGCTTCGCGACGGGCACGTTGCCGAGCGCCTGCACCTTCTGGCGCACGGGCTCGACGATGCGCGTGACGTCGCTCTCGGAGTCGGAGAGGAGCGACACGGTGAGCGGCGCCGACGTCGCTGCGCCCTCGAGCGCGTAGGGTCCGGCGCGATCGAGCCCCTCGAGCACCGCGACGCCCTCGAGCACGGGCGCGCGGACCATCACCTCGCCGCTCGGGAGCTTCCGCGCCACGACCTCTTTCGCGCCCGATGCGGCGACGACCCGCGCAGCGACCCCGGCGCGCGCGCTCGGCGCCCACGACCGATCGCGACGACCGCGCGCGGCGTCGACGACGTCACGCACCATCAAGACGAACGCTGCCTTGCGCGCGAGATCGCCATCGGCCGGATCGAAGCCCCAGATCGTGACCGTGCGATCGAGCGTCGACGCATCGGCGATCACCGCGAGCTGCTCGGCGCGCACCAGCGCCGCCGGCCCGAGCGCCGCGGCGCCCTGCAGCGGGTTGCCTCCGAACGGCGCGATCGGGACGACGCGGCCGAGCCGGATCCCTTCGAGGTCGACGTACCGCAGGCGCGGATCGCTCGGAGACCAAGACGTGATGGGCGGGACGGGCGATACGGCCTGCCCGATGGTGCGCCCCGCGCAGTTGCCCGCGGGCGGGTTGACGATCAGCACGTCGCCGCCACCGGGGATCGCGGTCGGGCAGGAGTCCGCCACGACGACCAACGACCACGGCTCGACGCCGAGCTCGAAGAGCTTGTTCGGCGTCGTCTTGAGCAGCTTCGCGTCCGGGTCTGCGGCGAGCGCCTTGCCGAGCCACGTCGCGCCGCCGACTCCGAGCGAGCCGAGGACCACTGGCATGCGACGCGGCGGTGGGACCACGAGCTGCGCGCTGTCGTCGAGCACGAGCGCGTCCGAGGGGGAGAGCTCGATGACCAAGGTCGCGAGCTCGTCTGTGCCGTCGGCTGCGGGGGAGAAGCCGAGGGTCACGGCGGCGCGACCGGTCTGACCGATGTCGACCTTCTGCGCGTCGAGCGCCGTCGTCCGGTCGATGCGGCGCAGCGTGACGAAGCGGGAACGCCCCGCCTCCGGCGTGCCGAACGCGGCGAGCACGACGTTGATGTCGACGCGATCGGTCGCGATCGCGGTCGCTCCGCGCCGCACGTCGACGCGCACGATCCCGACGTTGCCGTCGCGCGCGGCCCCAGCCGGCGGAGGATCGACGAGCCGCACCTCGAGATCGGGTCCGCCCTCTTCGTCGAGCCACGTCGGCGTCCGCGCGAGCGCCGCGTCGGTGAAGAGGATCACGCGCCGACGCCCCGCGCGCGTTCGCAGCAGATCGCGCGCGACGTCGAGCGCAGGCTGCAGATCGCCCTCGATCAACCCCGGCTCGACGCCGTCGAGCACGTCCTTCGCGCGTCGTCCGCCGCGAGCGAGCGCCGCTGCGACGCGCGCGTCACGCCCGGCCACCACGACCGCGATCTCCGCGCCGATGCCGAGATCGTCGACGAGCTTGCGCGCGGCATCGCGTGCGCGGGTCATGCGCGTCGGCGAGGAGTCCTTGGCGTCGGTGTCGTTCGGCTTCACCCGCGTGCCCATCGAGGCGGAGCGATCGATCACGACCACGACCGCGTCCGCGTCGTAGGCGCTGCCTCGCGACACCGGACGCGCAAAGGCGAGGGCGAGCGCGACGAGCGCGAGCAGCTGGAGGAGGAGCGCCACCTCGGGGGTGAGCTTCTTCCAAGGGTCGCGCGCGCGCGCCTCCCGTCGTGCGAGGTCGAAGAGCGCGGCGCTCGCGACCTTCACGCGCTGCCGACGCGTCTTGAGCA
>JBKJQC010000812.1:0-23631 GCA_046593995.1 Polyangiales bacterium | reverse complement strand
CTGCGAGACCGACGACGACAGCGACGGCATCCCCGATGCGACCGACAACTGTCCGAAGGTCGCCAACCCCGATCAGCTCGACAGCGACAAGGACGGCAAGGGCGACGCCTGCGACGGTGACATCGACGGCGACGGCAAGCTGAACGCCGCGGACAACTGCCCGCTCGTGAAGAACGCGTCGCAGACCGACATGGACAAGGACGGCAAAGGGGACGTCTGTGACGACGACGCCGACGGCGACGGGAAGCTGAACGCGGTCGACAACTGCCCGCTCGTGAAGAACCCGTTGCAGGAGGATGCGGACGCGGACGGCAAGGGGGACGCCTGCGAGACCGACGACGACAGCGACGGCATCCCCGATGCGACCGACAACTGTCCGAAGGTCGCCAACATGGATCAGGACGACATCGATGCCGACGGCAAGGGCGACGCCTGCGACGACGACACCGACGCCGACGGCGTGCCCGACACGACGGACAAGTGCCCGCAGGTGAAGGATCCCGAGCAGAAGGATCTCGACGGCGACGGCCTCGGCGATCTCTGCGACGACGATCGCGACGGGGACGGCGTGCCGAACGATGTCGATCTCTGCCCCGATGCAAAGGATCCCGAGCAAGGCGACGCGGACGAGGACGGCATCGGCGACGCCTGCGACAACGATCCCGACGGGGACGGCGTGGCCCCGCCCACCGACAACTGCCCCTTGATCGCGAACCCCGATCAGGCCGACTTCGACAACGACGGCAAGGGCGACGTCTGCGACGACGACACGGACGGCGATGGCATCGTCAACGAGAAGGACAACTGCGAGTCGGTCGCGAACGCCGATCAGCGCGACGACAACGGCGACGGCGTCGGTGACGTCTGTGATCCGGCGACCGACGCGGGCACCGAGGCCGAAGGCTCGTCCGGCTGCACCCACGGCGGTCGCGGCGCTCGAGGCTCTGCAGGTCGCGATGGCCTCGCGTTCGTCGGTCTCGCCGCCGTGGTCGCGTCGCGACGTCGTGTGCGCCTGAGTGTGCGCTGAGCGCGCGACCGAGACAACGCAGACCATCGTTCGCGCATCATGCATCGCGCGATGCGTTCTCTCGGTTGGCTCGCGTTTGCTCTGGCGGGCCTCGCGGTCGCGCTCACGAGCGGGCGGGCGTCCGCGTGGTGCCGGACGACGACCAAGCTCGATTTCGTGCCGACCGACGCGGTGCCCTGTGATGTAGCGGGGAAGCCGGTGTTCTGGGCGAGCCGCTGCGCGGAAATCCACGTCGCGCGTCGCGGCAGCGTCCAGGTCGACCTCGCGACCGCGCGGAAGATCGTCGCGCAGTCGTTCGCCGCCTGGGCGACCGTCGACTGTCCGGACGACCCCGTCGCATGCGGCACCGGCTCGAAGGGCGCCCCCTCGATCGTCGTCACCGAAGCCGGAGCCACCGATTGTGGAGCGGGCTACGTTCGGAGCGGAGCGAACGTGAACGCCGTGGTCTTCCACGACGACGAGTGGCCGCACCCGGATCCCGGCACGGTCATCGCGCTCACCACCGTCACCTTCCGCGTCGACAGCGGCGCGATCGTCGACGCCGACATCGAGATCGACAGCAACCCGACGCGCCATCCCCTCTCCACCACGACCCCTTCGACCTCGCAGTACGACCTGCTCTCGGTGATCACGCACGAGGCAGGTCACTTCCTCGGGCTCGCCCACACGCCGGTGGCGATGGCGACGATGACGCCGCGCTACGAGAGCGGCGACACGTTCCTCCGTGATCTCGAGCGCGACGACGTCTGTGGGATCTGCGCGGCGGCGCCACCGGGCCGCGACGCGCAGTGCACCGGAGCAACCGCGCAGACGTGCGGCGCCGGCACCTCCGACGCGGCCCCTACGGCTGACGCGGGCACGACGACGCCCGGCGCCGAGACGGAGTGCGACTGCGCGACGCCCGGGCGCGGCAGGCCGCCGGCGATCCTGACATTCCTGCCAGCGGTGTTGGTCCTCAGCCGGCTTCGGAGGCGCACTGCTGCTGCGTCGCGCACCCGGCCGAGGTCGTGCAGCTGACGCAGCGCCTAAATCAGCGATCGCGATTCTCGAACTCGGCGTACCTGATCGATTGAACACGGAGGCACGGAGGCTCGGAGGCTCGAGAGTCTGCCGATCGCGACGCTTCGAGGCCTGGCTCCAGTCCGTTCTTCGGTGCGATCGCCGGCAAGACGTGGCTGGGTGCGCGCGGCAGCACTTCAAAACCTCCGTGCCTCCGCGCCTCCGTGTTCAATCCGAGCGTTCGAGAATGACGTCTGCGGGTCGCAGCAAAGACGTCCGGGGCGCCGGTTGCGAGCCGGAACGCCTCCGCCATCAGAACGCCCCTTGGAACCCCACGTAGGAAGGGCCGACGACGACCTCGGTCGAGGAGCCCTTCTTTCCACTGAGCACGAAGAGCGTGACGCCGGCCGCCGCGCCGATGACGCCGACGACGAGGCCGATGTTCGCGATCGTCTGCTGCGTCTGCCCCCCCTCGATGTCGCCTCGGCGCAACTCGGGACAGGGACCCCCGCACTCCTTCTTCAGGGTGCTGTATCGACTGTTCGCCATCAACCCGAACACGGTGAACGTGAGCAGGCCGGCGACCCCCACACCGCCGGCGACGTACGCGTACGGTCGGAGGTGACTGCGATCCGGGCCCGTGTCGGCTTTGGGCGGCGCGACCGGCGCAGTCGGTGGCGCAACGTCCGGCGCCTTGGCTCCCGGCCCGATGGTGACGCCGCCTTCGACGCCCGCGTCGAGGGTGACCGTCGTCTTCTCGCCTGCCGCGATGGTGACGCTCTTCTTCTGCGGCGGCTTGCCGGGCGTCTCCACGACGATCTCGTTCGTACCGGGGACCAGCGGGAACGGCTCGCCCCAGCCGGCGCGCCGGACCTCCTCGCCCGCGATCGTCATCTTCGTCGATTCGTTGGTGCGCTCGATCGTGATGGTGACGAAGCCGAGCTTCGGCTCGAGCTCCTTGCGCTCGGCGGAGGCGGCCTCGCCGGTCTTCTCGTAGCGCGAGTCCTGCGCGGCGAGCTCCTTCGCCTCGACCTCGGTGCGGCCGAACTCCACGTAGGCTTCGACGAGCCTCCCCTTCTCGCGCAGACAGCGCGCGAGATAGAGACGTGCGTTGGGCGACGCGACGATGTCGTGCGAGTTGCGGAACTCGACGAGCGCTTCGTCATACTTCTTCTGACCGAACAGCTCCTTGCCGCGCGCGAACTTCGACTGCGCCTGTTCGCGCTGCACCGGCGTGGCGTTGCCAGGCGGCGCGCCGACGGCACCGGCCGTGGCCGGTAGCAGCGCGAGGTGGAGCGCGGCCCCGAGCGCGACGAAGGACTTGCTCCATCGGCTCGAACGCGCAGTGGACGGCGCCCTCGTGACACTCTCGGTCGAACGCGTACGCATCAAATCCCCAACGGGTCGTAGGTCGGCTTCGGCTTCGTGGGCTTCGTCGGCTTCTTGTCGCCCGACGGTGGCGACGCGGTCTTCGGCGCAGTCGCCACCGGCGGCGGCTTCTGCGTCGCGGTCGCCGTCGGCTCGGGCTTCGTCGGCGTAGGCGTCGGCTCCGCGGTCGGTGCAGGCGCGGCAGTCGTCGCGACCGGTGGCGGCGTGGCAGCAATGGCAGGAGCTTCCGTCGCAGTCGGCGTCGGCTCTGCCGTCTTCGCGACGGTCGCGGGCGACGTCGGGACCGGCTTCGCCGTGCGCGGGATCGCCTCGTCGGGCGTCTTGTCACGCGTCGCCATGCGCGCGAACGCGACGACGAGGAGGAGCAGCGCAGAACCGATGGCGAAGAAGAGGATCGCGCGCTTCTTCTTCTTCTTCTTCTTGTCTTCGTCGACCGGCACCGGCGAAAACGGCGTCGCGTCGATCGGAGCGCCCGGGGCTGGAGCGAGGGCTGCACCGCCCACGATCAGCGGCGCCTCTTCGCGTTCCGCGCGAGGCCGCGCGTCGACCGGCAACGGCGCGAATATCGGCGGCGAGGCGGCGACCGGCAGCGGCGCAAACATCGGCGGCGGTGGATCGCTGTCGCCACGGAGGAGCGCATCCGCAGGGAACTCTTCGCCGGGAGCCGGCGGCGCGGAGTCCGGCGGGGGGACGTCGAAGAGGTCGCGCGGCTTCGCGTCCGCCGGCTTCGTCTCGAGCGCCTTCGTCTCGAGCGCCTTCGTCTCGAGCGGCTTCGGCTCGAGCAGCTTCGGATCGACCGCCTTGATCCCCTCGTAAGGCTTGGTCGTGCGCGGCTTCCCCTCGTACGGAGTCGTGTTCCGCGTCGGCGGCTCGATTCCGGGCGAAGAGGGGGATGGCGAAGAGAGCGACGGCGAAGCGGTGCCGACGGCCGGGATCGCCACCGGCGCAGCCACGTCGATCGGCGGCGGCTCGAAGGACTTCTCCCACGGCCTCGGGGCGGCACCGCTCGAAGCTTTCACCTCGGTGCGCTTCGGGATCGTCGCCTCGAACGCCTTGGTCTCGAACCCCTTCCTCGGCTCCCACTTCGTCGCGGACGTCGCGGGCTTCGCGTCCACGAAGGGATTCTTCGCGGCCTCGATGGCGGCAGGATCGATGCCCGGCGACGTGATCCGATCGTGGACCATCGGATCGCTGTCGACGCCCTTCGCGGGCTTCACGTTGCTCTCGGACGCGGCTTCGAAGTCGAACTCGTCGATCGTCGGCTCCGTGATCTTCGGGATCGAAGCTCGACCCGGGAGCGCGGCGGGCTTCGGAGCGGCGGGCTTCGGGAGCTCGGGCGCGGCGAGCCCGATCATCGTCGCCTTGGGAATGGGCTTCGCGACCACGGGAGCGGACATCGCGGTGGGAGCGGTGGGAGCGGTGGGAGCAGTCGGAGCAGCGGGCGCCGCGGCGGCACCGGCGGACTTCCCGGAGAGCGCCGTGCCGCGCTTCGCGATCGCATCGCCGCCGAGCTCCTTCACGAGCGTGACGACGCGCGCGGCGGGCGCGAGGTTGGTCTTGGCGATGCGCTTGATCTCCCCCGCGAGCTCGTTCGCGTTCGCCCATCGCGTGCCGGGATCCGTCGCGATCGCTTTCATGGCGACCTCGACGAGCGGCTCGGCCCACGCCGAATCGCCGGGGACGGACGGCTTGCGGATGCGACCCGAGAGGTGGCGCGTGACGATCGCGCCCGCGGTCGTCTCCGTGAAGAGCGGCTCGCCCGCGAGCGCCTCCCACAGCATCACGCCGGCGCCGTAGACGTCGACGCGCTGGTCGAACGCATCGTCCGCGAGCAGCACCTCTGGGGCGAGATAGGCCACGGTGTCCACGCCCTGCACGGAAGGGACGGCGTGGACGCCGCACAGCTGGATGATGCGCGGCACGCCGTCGAGACCGAGCACGACGTTCGCCGGCGCCATCTCCCCGTGGATGATTCCGAGCGGCTTGAGCTTCGAGTCCTTCGCGCCGTGGATCGCGGCGATGCCCGCCAGCACGTCGACGAGGATGCGGAGCTCGACCCCGATCGGGATCCGAGCTCCTTTGTCCTTCGCGGTGCGACGGAGCGCGGCGAGCGTCTCCCCCTCGACGAAGGACGTGAGGACGGTGACCTCGGGCGCCGGGCCCTCGATGACCTCCTTGATCTTCGCGACGTTCGGATGGCGGAGGTTCGCGAGCGCGCGTGCGTCGCGCACAGCATCGCCCGAGCGTTCCCCTTCGGCCGTCCACGACTGCACGACGAGGAGCTCGGACCCGCCGGTCGGAAGGGTGGCCTTCGCCGCTTGGGTCACGACCGCTCGCGCGCCGAGCGGACGTAGCAACGTCCACCCACGCACGGTGGTTCCGCCCACCGCGGAGGCGCGTGAGTTACCCATTCAGGTGGGAGAGTAGCCTCCGTACGCGTCGAGATCCAACCGCAGAGTCACATCGATGAGTCGGGAGTGAGTCAGGACAGCGGTCAGGGACGGCGCGTGCACCGTCGGGATCACGGCCTCGTGCGCAGCGGATCGTCGTACCGTCGCTGGCGGTGATGGGTGCGGCAACGCACGACATGCCATCGGAGCTCTAGAGTGCCGATCGGTTTGCGCACGCCCGATTGAACACGGAGACACGGAGGCGCGGAGGTTCGAGCCGTCTGCCGGTCGCGACGTCTCCGTTGCGAGGCTCGCGTCGCCTGCCAGGTGTCCCTGTTTTCCTCAGCGAGGGCGACCTAGGCGCGATGCCCGCGGCAGCACTGCCCGACCTCCGTGTGCCTCCGTGTCTCCGTGCCTCCGTGGTTTCTCGGGTCTTCAAACCGTTGGTCGCTCTAGCCGAGCCGCGCGAGGAGTGGGCGCACGTCCGGGCCGCGGGCAAGGGCGCCGGCGAAGAGATCCCCGTGCGCGTCGATGCGCGCGCGCACGGTCCGCAGCGTGAACGCGGACGGATCGAGGGTGCAGTTCACCTCGCTCCAGCGAACCGGCGTCGACACCGGCGCCCCGTCGAGCGCGCGGAGCGTATATGGCGCTGCGACGGTCTTCCCCTCCCCGTTCTGCAGGAAGTCGACGTAGAGCCTCCCTCTGCGCCGCGGGATCGCGCGCTCGATCGTGGCGATCGCCGGCAGGACCGTCGCGAGCGCCGTCGCGAGGTGCTCCGCCAGGCGCACGGCCTCGCGATGCGTGGGACCGGGCGCGAAGGGGACGAAGATGTGGAGGCCGCGCTTCCCGGTCGTCTTCACCACGCTCGGGAGGTCGAGCTTCTCGAGCAGGACGCGAAGCGCGAGCGCGACGTCGATCACGTGCGACCACGGACCAACGCCTGGGTCGAGATCGATCACGACGTAGTCGGGCACGTGCAGCGCTTCGAGCATCGCGGCGTTGTCACGCCCTTTCGGCACGTGTGCAGACCATTGGTGGAGCGTGAGCGCGGCGAGGTTCGCGAGCCAGCGGAGGCCGTCGACGTCGTCGCAGATCAGGTGGCGCTTGCCATCCCCCCCCAATTCCGAGACCACCCGAATCCACGGCGGGGCGCCCTCCGGCGGGTGCTGCTGGTACCACTGCTCGCCGTCGATGCCGTCGGGCCAGCGCTGCAGCGTGAGCGGTCGACCGGCGAGGTGCGGGAGCATGACCTCCGCGACGGACTCGTAGTACGCGAGGATCTCGCGCTTGGTGATGCCGTCGCGCGGGTAGAGCACCTTGCCGGGGTTCGCGAGCCGGACGGCGCGCGTGCTCGCGATGGTCGGAGGGGGCGGTGCCAGCGCTCGGTCGTCGTGAGCGCGCTCGTCCTCGCGCACGCAGTCGAGCGGCTCCTTGTCCTCGCGGAGGCCGAGAAACGTAGGGTGGCGGAGCTTCCCGTCGTCGCTCCACTCGAGGAACCCGACCTCCGCGACGAGCGACGGCTTCGACCAGCGCGCGTCCGCGATTCGCTCCGGCATGACGATGGACGGCGCGCTCACGCGATCGCGCTCGAGGATCTCTGCGAGGCGCCTCCGTGTCGCGTCGTCGAGCCCGCTCCCGACCCTGCCCGCGTAGCGCAGCGTGCCCCCGTCGTTGACGGCGAGGATCAGCGCGCCGGCGACCTTCGACTTGGTGCCGCTCAGTGGCGTGTATCCGGCGACCGCGAGCTCTTGTCGACGCACGGCCTTGAGCTTGATCCACCACGGAACCTTGCCCGAGGCGTAGGTCGACCCCTTCTTCTTCGCGATGAACCCTTCGAGCCCAGCGCCGCGCGCGAGCTCGATCAGCGCCTTCACGTCCGGTCTCCCGCGGGCGTCGACCGGTGCGGCGATCGACGTCGAGAACGAGAGCACGCCCGCGTGTCCCATGATCAGCGCGCGCAAGAGCTCGCGTCGCTCCTCGAGGGGACGCTTCCGCAGATCGCGGCCGTCGAGCCAGAGCAAATCGAACGCGGCGAACGCGAGGGCGACGTCCCTCCGCTCGCCACCGACCCACTGCTGCAGGCGCTGGAACGACGGCTTCCCGTCGGGCGTGACCGCGCACACCTCGCCGTCGAGCACGGCGTCGCGGATCGACAACGCTGCGATCGCGTCCGCCACGGGCTGGAACCGCTCGCTCCAATCGTGCCCCCGTCGACTCTCGAGCCGCACGCTCCCTGGCGCGGAAGGGGCACCGGAGCGCGCGGCGAGGATGCGGTAGCCGTCGTACTTGATCTCGAAGACGTACGACGCCGCATCGGCGAGCGGACCGCTCATCGCCTGCATCGGCTCACCGATTTCGTCGAGGAGCGCCCGCGCCGTGCGGCTCTTCTCCGGTTCTCCATCGCGAGAGCGCCGCATCGGGCCGCGCGTCGCGATCTTGCCGCTGAGGATCGACGCGGGCGCCTCGGTGACGACGTCGCGCGTCTTGTCCGCGCGTGGGTCGTTCGCCTTGAAGAAGAGCCAGGTCTTCTTCGCGTCGTTCCCGCTGCGATCGTGCTTCAGGCGAACGAAGTGCCACTCGCCCGCGAGCTTCTCGCCGTAGAAGCGGACATGCAGATGCCCCTTGCTCCGCATCCACTCGGCCTGCCCCGGAGGCACGGTCTCGTAGGTGCCTGCGTCCCACACGAGCACGTCTCCTGCGCCGTAGTTCCCGTCGGGGATGCGTCCCTCGAACTCGTTGTAGGAGATGGGGTGGTCCTCGGTCTCGATGGCGATCCGCTTCACGTCCGGGTCGTACGAGGGTCCCTTCGGCACCGCGAAGCTCATCATCACGCCCGCGATCTCGAGCCGGACGTCGTAGTGCAGGCGCGTCGCATCGTGCTTCTGCACGACGAACGAAGGCCGGCTGTTCGTTTCCGGGGTCGAGGGCGGGACCTGCTCGGGAGCGGGCTCGGGCGTCGCGGCGAAATCGCGCTTCTCTCGGTACGCCGAAAGCTTGCCACCTCCCGGATGTCCAGTACCTCCACCGCGCGACTTGGCCATACGCTTCGAGCTTCCTGACACTTCGCGTTCGAGTCCCGAGACGGCCGCGCTCCCGCGCCCGTCGCCACCCATTCGGGCGGGACTCCGAAGCTTAGCGAGGAGCTGTTCGATGCGCGCGATCTGGTCCGGCGAGATCTCGTTCGGTCTCGTGACGATTCCGGTGAAGCTCTATTCGGCGACGAAGGACCTCACCCCCTCGTTCACGCAGCTCCACAAGGACTGCGGCACCAAGATCAGCATGGTGCGCAGGTGCCCGAAGTGCGCCCGCGATCTCGCCTGGGAGGAGATCGGCAAGGGGTACGAGATCTCGAAAGGCCAGTACGCGCTCTTCACGAAGGAAGAGCTCGTCGACATGGAAGGGGACGAGGGCGCCGGCGGGATCGACATCTCCGAGTTCGTCGATCCGAGCGAGATCGACGCTGCCTACTTCGAGAAGAGCTACTGGGTCGGCCCGGCGGGGAAGTCCTCGCGCGGCTACGAGCTCCTCCGTCATACGCTCGAAGAGGTGAAGAAGGCCGCAATCTCGCGCGTGAAGATCCGGTCGCGCACGCGGCTCGGACTGCTCCGCGTCCGCGGCGGCCTCTTCTCGCTCGACATGATGCGCTTCGGCGACGAGCTCGTGACCGACTCCGAGATCGACAAGCCCGACACGTCGAAGCAGCCGACGCCGCGCGAGCACCAGTTGGCGCTCGATCTCGTGAAGCAGCTGACCGGTCCCTTCGATCCGTCGAAGCACCCGGACCAGTACCGCGCGGCGATCGCCGCCGCGGTCGATCAGAAGATCGAGGCAAACCAGCTCACGACCGACCAGTCGACCGACGAGCAGCGCGCGGTCGCGGCAACCGGCGGCCAGCTGATCGACCTCGCCGAGATGCTCGCGCGCTCGCTCCGCGGAGTGGGCGCCGCGAACGCGGAGTCGATCGACGAGCCGAAGCCCGGTCCGAAGAAGGCAAAGGACGAGGCCGCCGCCGAGGCCGTCGAAGCGGTCGAGGCCGCAGCGGCGGAAGAGCCGAAGAAGAAGAAGAAGCGCGCGACCGGCGGATGACCGCTCACCCCGTGCAGTTCCCCTGGCCACGTTCGTGCTGATCCGATTGAACACGGAGGCGCGGAGGCACGGAGGTTCGAGAGTGCTGCCGCGCGTACGCTTCGAACGTGTTCGACGCATTCGCCGCTGACGCGCCTCGCTGGCAACGACGACGTCGCAGTGACGAGCGCAGACACGCGATTGACGGTGACCATCGGCAAACTGCTCGAAACTCCGTGCCTCCGTGCCTCCGTGGTTCCTCTCGAACGGCGCGGCGGGCCAGGAAAGGTGAGCAAGTGACCGGTCAGAGACCGTTGAGCGTCTTCACCACCGACATCACGTCGCCGAGCTCGTAGAAGTCGACGCCGACGAAGTTCGGGGTCTTCCCCACCTCCGTCGCGCACTGCTGCGCGCGCGCGAGCAAGACGTCTCGCGCGTTGACCTCCACGGCGCGCGCGGGGTTGGCGAGCGGATCCTGGACCCAGTGGTTCAGGAGGAACAGCCCGTGCGTGCGGGCGCCGCGGTTCAAGGAGCAATTGAGCTCGCTCGCCTTGGCGAACGAGTACGGCGTGTCCTGGATGAGCGACCACGCGGAGTGGTACCAAGCAGGCGTCCCGCCATCGCTCTCGGTGAAGACCACCAGCCGCTTGTTCGAGTCGATCAGCTCACGCAGCGTCGGCCAGGCCCCAGTGTGCGTGTACACGTACTCGGTCAGCCCCGCGGCTTTCAGCACGGTCTCGGTGTCGGCGGGCGTGACGTTGCTCTCGAAGATGATCGACAGCACCTCGCCGCGGTTCTCGTCGAGGAACGCGACGACGTCGCACAAGCTGTCGAGCATGCGCTTGTGACCGAGCTGGCAGATCGAGTGACAGAGGTACGCCTGATCGAGCGGATCGACGCCGTCCATGCGCGACACCGTCTTGTCCGACTCGACGTCGTAGTAGTGCGTGTCGAGCATCATGCCGCGGACGCCGTCCTTCAGCTGCCGCGCGAGCCCGAAGCTCTGGTTCGGCGGGGCGAAGTCGTCCTCGGCGTTGCTCATCGCGTTGTGGGTCATCGCCACGGTGACCTGATCGAAGCGCTTCGCGCAGAGCGCCTCGGACCCGTTGCAGGTCGTCGGTATGGCCGTCACCTTCGACGGGCGAGCACACGTCCGCGAGAGCGTCGAGACTTCGGGTGCCGCATCCGCGGGTGCGACCGGAGGAGACCCGGTCGACGAGCAGGCGAGAGAGAGAGCCGCGAGGGAGCCGACGACGAGCGCGCGCATCGCGGAGACTGTAGCGCGTCAGTGCACGGAAGGAGGCACGGGGTCGACCGTCGGTTCGGCGCGCCCGCGCGCGACGCTCGTCCGCGCGCGCACCCGGGACTCGACGAGGATCAACAGGATGGGCGTCACGGCCGTGAACGCGATGGCCACGATCGTGAGGCGCGGGATCCCCACGAGCTTGTGATCGGGGAGCTCCGTGAGGAGCTTGGCGGAGACGAAGGCCCCGGTCGCCGAGGCGAGGTGCTGCACCGCCGATTGGATGGACATGAAGCGCGCGCGCTCGTCGGGCTCGGGTACGAGCGAGCTGAGGGTGTTGTGCGACACGTTGCGGATCGACATCGCGACCATGAACGCCGTGAACACCACCACCATCGGGAGGCCGTGCGGTGGGTCGTAGAACCAGACCCACAAGACGACGATCAAGCCGAGCGCGCCGAACGTGCCGGTTCGTGAAGAGCCGTAGCGGTCGACCAATCGACCGACGAAGCGCACGGAGAGGAAGCTCGCGGTGCCGCCGACGAGGTAGAGGATGCCGAGCCGCGCACGCGGGTACGACAGGTTGAACTGCATGTACGACGCGATGTTCGGGATGAGCAGGAACCCGCTGATCATCACGACGCCGCTCGTGAGCCACGAGAGCAGCACCACCGGGCGTGCAGCGAGCGCTGCGAACGATATCTGCGGACGATCGCCGCGTGCGAGCAGGTGGGCGCGCATCGGGGGGAGCCACGTCGCGGTGGCGAACGTCGCGAGCACGCCGAGCATCGCCACGGCATAAAACGGGGTCCGCCAGCTGCCGAGGTGCGCGAGCTCGAGGCCTGCGGGCACGCCGAACACCGAGGCCACGGCGAAGGAGCTCATCACGACGCCCATCGCCTTCCCGCGCCGCTCGGGGGGCACGATGTCCGCGACGATCGACAACGAGAGGGAAGTGGCCGGTCCGCCGAACGCGCCCGCGACCACGCGCGCGAGCAAGAGCGACTTCAGACCGACCGAGAACGCACCCGCGGCGGTGCCGATCGCCAGGCCGAGCATCGCGACGGCCAGCGCACTACGTCGGTCGAAGCGATCGAGGAAGAGCGCGCCGATCAGACCGGAGACCGCCGCGGAGGCGGTGTAACTGCCGCCGATGTAGCCGAGATGCGAGGTCGGGATGTCGAGCGCGCGGGCGAAGTCGGGCCCGAGCGGCATGACCATCATGAAGTCGAGGATGTTGACGAACTGCACCGCGGCGACGAGCAACAGCACGCGTGCCTCGGCCGGGGTCCCCGCGGACCCGCTGCGCGCCGCTTCGCGCAGGTGGTCGCTCACGAATCAGCCTTTGGGGATGAGCCCGCGCGCGATCACGTCGGTGACCCACGCGCGCCACGCGTCCTGTGCGACCTTCCACTGGTCGCGGGTGGGCGGGCGTCCCTCGAACAAGCCACTGACGACCTCCTTCGCGACCGGCGGCGGATCGACCTTCACGTTCGCGGCGTGGCGGAGGAGGTAGAGGTTCGCGATCTGTTGCAACGGGCGCGTGCTCCGCGAGTCGCCTTGCTGCGCGGGCGCTTCGTCCGCGAGAATCTCCACCGATTGCGTCAGCGCGACTGCTCCGAGCTTGTCCAGCTCCGCGAACCGCGCCTCGCGCGCAACCGGATCGCGCGGGCTGAACTCCCACGCGACGAGGTGGGTCCGCACGCGACCGACGTCGCTGTTCTCGAACTGCCACTGCTTCGCGTAGAGCGCTGCGACGAGGAGTGCGAACACGACGAGCACCGCGGCCGTCGCTTGCGTGACGCGCTTCCGCAAGGTGTTCTTTGCGGGCGGCGGCGGCTTCGACTGCGGCCGCGGCGCACCGGGTTCGTGGAGACCGCCCACAGGACGGACGGACGCACGGCGCTTCGCGTGCACCTCGTCCCGCACCGCGTTCCCCTCCGGATTCGACGAGGTGGGCGGCGAAGAGGTGGGGCTCGAGATCGGCTCGCTCACTGGCTGCGATCCGCTCGACGCGGGCAACGCGTTGGCGCCGGTCGTGTTGTTGCGGCCGAGCGCCGAGCGACCGCCGCTGAGACGACGCGCTGCGGCCTGCGATCGCGCAGTCGTATTCGCGGATCGCTCGTCGCCGCCGGCAGGCTTCTCGGAGTCGCTCATCCGCGAGCGAGCATAGCGGAACGAGGTCTACTTGCGCCTGTCCTCGGCGATGCGACCGAAGTCGGCCGTCGAGTCTGCCGCACCGAACGTGAAGGCCACCGTCGCTGCGACGACCTGATCGAGCTCCTTCGGTTCGATCTTGTCGAGCGTGTCGTCGGCGGTGTGATGGACGTCGAAGTAGCGCGTCGCATCTTGAGCAAGATCTACGACCGGGACCCCGACGGCGCGCAGCGGATAGAGATCGGCGCCGTGCGCTTCACGCTCGATCGGGGACGAGATCCCGAGCTGGAGCAGCGGGGCGGCGATCGCACGGAGCGCGGGTCCCGCATGTGGGCCGGCGAGGTACTGCAGGCCGTACGCCCTTCCCGCACCGAGATCGAGCTCGAGGGCGATCACGTGCTTCCCGAGCTCCGCGGCGTGCACCTTCGCGTAGTCGAGCGCGCCACGTAAGCCCGATTCCTCGTTCGCGAACAGCACGACGCGCACGGTGCGACGCGGACGTCTGGGCAGCTCGAGCAAGAGCCGCGCAGTCTCGAGGACGATGCCGACACCTGCCCCGTCGTCGACGGCGCCCACGCCGAGATCCCAGGAGTCGAGGTGCGCTCCGACGAGGACGATCTCGTCGGGCTTCTCGCTGCCACGGATCTGCCCGACCACGTTCGCCGAGGTCGTCTCCGGGTGCTGCTTGCATCCGAGAACGAGACGAACCGATGCAGTGCCGGTGCGCTCGAGCGTGCGATGGAGCAACTCGGCGTCCGGGATGGCCAGCGCGGCCGCGGGGATGCGAGGCACGTCCTCGAGGTAGCGCATCGCGCCGGTGTGCGGGAACCGCGCGGGGGAGGTCCCGACGGATCGGATCAAGACACCGATCGCTCCCTTCTTCGCGGCGGCGACGGCACCCTTGCCGCGCACGTCGACGGCCTTGCCGTACCCCATGCCGTCCTTCGAGCGGACCATCGGTTTGTCGAAGAAGACGATCTTCCCGCGGATGCGATCGATCGGTACCTCCTCGAGCGCCTCGAGTGACGCCACCTCGAGGACCTCTCCTTCGATCCCCTCCTCGGGGGTGCCGACCGAGCCGCCGAGCGCGGTGACCGCGAGCACCTGCGACGACGGTGAGACCATCGTCGCGCGCGCGAAGCCGCGCTCCCAGTGCGGTACCGCCATGCGTTCGTCGTGCACGTCCTCGAGGCCGAGTGTCTTCATCGTGCCGAGCGCCCACATGACGGCGCGCGCGTCGCCCGCGGTGCCGGTCATGCGCGGACCGACCTCGTCGACGAGAGAGCGGACGATGCCGAACGCGCGCGACGTGGCGAGCGCACGATCGCGCAGATCGGTCGCGACGGTGGGCGGTCCATGAGCGTGCCCCTGGACGCGGTGCCGTTTGCACGACGCGCTCGTCACCGCGAGGACGGCGAAGAGCGCAGCCCCTAGAACGGTGATGATGCGTATCGTGCTCTGGGGCGGGCGACGCACAGCCGCAGCAGTCTAATCATGGAGCGCGATTCTCGACAGCACGGGGCGGAGAGGGGCGTCTCGTAGTCGCTTCAGCGTCACGCCGCTGACTCTCGCCCGAGTGCCGGTCAACAGGGAGGCGGGGAGGCGGGGAGTTTTCGAGAGGTCTGCCGATCACGGCGTTGAGGCGACGACGCTGTCGCATGCTCGAGCCTCATGCCGGTCGCAGCACGCGCGCGGCAGCATTGTTTTGGATCTCCCCGCCTCCCCGCCTCCCTGTGAACGGACCGTTCTGCTGCGTCGGCGGCCAGGCGGCGAAGCTGCGCAACAGGGGTTCGTCGTCTTGTGCGATGTTTCGCGACGATGAGGGCGCCGAGAATCAAGTTCGCCGATCTAGCGCGGGCGAGCGCCATGGAGGTTCAGACGAACGTAGTCGAGCACGAACGGTGGATCGTCGTTCGAGGCGGCGTCGACCAGTCGTTCGAGGATCTCGTCGCGCAGCGCGGAATGCGCGGAATCCGCCAGCGGCGCGAGGCGTTGCCCGAGGATCACGCCCGCGACGAACGCGCGGAACTCGGCCCGCGACGCGAACGGCGTCGGCGCGTCGGTGAGGCTCGTCTCGATGTCGACGAACCCGGCGCGCTCGAGCCGCTCGCGCGTATCGTCGGGACCGGCGTAGAACCAGGGCACCCAGGCGTCCGGGAAATAGGGCGCGAGCTTCGGCTCCGCGAGGATGGGCCCGAGCCGAGCGAGCAAGCGCGCGAGGTTCGGCCCGCCGCCGCACTGCGCGACGAGGAGACCGCCCGGGCGGAGCACGCGGAAGAGATTCGCGAACAGCGCGTCGTGATCCTTCACCCAGTGGAATGTCGCCGTGCTGAAGACCGCGTCCGCGACGAGCCCCCGATCGGCGAGCTCGAGGACGCTCGAGACCACGTACTCCACTCGGTCGCCGAAGCGCGCGAGGTGCTGCCGCGCCTTGTCGATCATGCCCGGGTCACGATCGAGCGCGATCACCTTGCCTCGAGGGAGCCGCTCGACGAGGAGCTCGGTCAGGCGACCGGTCCCGCACCCCGCGTCGATCACTGTCTCGTCTCCGCAGAGTGGCAGGCGCGCGAGCACGGGTGCGCCCCACACGACGTGCGGGTTCGAGACGATGTGATACGAAGGCGCGTCCCACGCCGGCGCGCTCACGATGCGACGTCCGGCTGACGGCCGACGTAGCGCGAAGCTGGTCGGATGAGACGACCGGTCGTGCGCTGCTCCTCGACGTGCGCGAGCCACCCCGCGACGCGTCCGACGGCGAACGTCGGGGTGAAGAGCCCGCGCGGGAGGCCGACCACGTCGAGCAACACCGCGGTGTAGAACTCGACGTTCGCGCGAAGCGGCCGGTTCGGATGACGCGCACGGAGCACACCCTCTGCCGCGCGCTCGACTGCCCGCGCGAGCGCGAGCCTCGGCGTCTCCACGCCGGAGGACTCGAGCGCCTCGATCGCGCGTTCGAGGACCGCGGCGCGCGGATCGCGCACGCGATAGATGCGATGCCCCATGCCCATGATCCTGCGTCCGGCCGCGAGCTCCGACTCGAGCCAGGCCTCTGCGCGCGCCGGATCCGCCACCGCGTCGAGCATGTCGAGGACCGGGCCGGGGGCGCCACCGTGGAGGGGTCCCTTGAGGGCACCGATCCCCGCGACCACCGCCGACACACGATCCGAGCCGGTCGAGGTGACCACGCGCGCCGCGAAGGTCGACGCGTTCATGCCGTGGTCGATGACGGTGACGAGATACGCATCGAGCGCTCTGCCCCGCGCCGCGTCCGCGTCGCCGGTGACCATCCTGCGATAGTCCGCGGCGTGCGAGAGCGTCGTGTCGGGCGCGATGGGCGCTTCGCCCGCACGTCGTCGCGCCCACCCGGCCGCGAACACGGCGACTGCGCCGGCCACGTCCCACGGCGGGGCGTCCCCCTCGAGGTGCGCGACCGCGGCCCGGATCGCGTCCATCCCGTCCGTGAGCTCGAGCGCGTCGCCCAGGTTCCGCAGACGCGCGAACGCGCGCACACGGCCGGCGGCCAGGTCACGCGTCACGGTCTTTTCGTCACCGCCGTAGAGAAGCGCGCACGCGCCCTCGAACGACGTCGTCCCGGCGAGCGCCTCCACGTCGCGCCCAGCGATCACGAGCCGCCCACGCTCCCCGTCGACATCCGAGAGCCGCGTGTCGGCCACCACGATTCCTTCGAGCCCCGAACCGGTCACCGTCATGGGATTCTGCCTCCGCTTCCATTCTGGGGTCCGCCGTGCGCTCATCCAGCTTGATTGATTGATCAACCTATGGAGTCGACGATCCACCCATCCCTGCTGAGCGCGCGCGAGGCTATCGCGAAGCTCGGAATCAAGCGTGACACGCTCTACGCATACGTGAGCCGAGGTCTCCTCAGGAGCGTCCCGGGCGACACGAAGCGCGAGCGGCGGTACTACCGGAGCGACGTCGAGCGTCTCGAGAAGCGGCGGGACGCGCGCGCGGGACACGCTGCCGTCGCCGCGACCGCGCTCCGCTGGGGCGAGCCCGTCCTCGACTCCGCGATCACGCGCATCGACCCCGTGCACGGCCCCATCTACCGCGGCATCGCGGCGACGGATCTGGTCGAGGCGTCGGGCTCCGCTGCTGGTCGGGGACGCGTGCCTTTCGAGTCCGCCGCGAGCTTGCTCTGGGAAGGGAAGCTCCCGGCGGTGGCTCCTTCGTTCACGGCGTCGGTCCACCTCGAACGCCACCTCGAGCGCGTGTCGTTCGGGCTCCCCGCGCGCGCGACGGCGGCGCTGATCGGCGACCACGCGCCGCTCCCGCTCCTCGCCGCGATCGTACCGCTCCTCGCGGTCCGCGACGCAGAGCGCTTCCAGTCGCCCGATGCGTCGGAGCACGCGCGCGGCCGGATCCTCGTCGCACGAATGGCCGCTTCGCTCGGTCTCGTGCGGCGGCGGGAGGAGCGCGCGATGCGCGCCGAGAGCGTGGCCCGCACGGTGGCCCTCGCGCTCGGCGAGCGCTCGCGCGAGGCTGCGCAAGCCCTCGACATGGCGCTCGTCCTCTGCGCCGATCACGAGCTGAACGCCTCGACGTTCGCGGCGCGCGTGGCCGCGTCGGCAGGAGCCGATCTCTACGCGTGCGTCGCGGCTGCCATCGCGACCCTCTCCGGCCCGAAGCACGGCGGTGCATGCGATCGTGTCGAGGCGCTGATCGCCGAGACCGAGAGTCCCGGGAACGCCGCGCGCATCGTGCGCGAACGGACGCGCCGCGGTGAGTCGGTGCCCGGGTTCGGTCATCTGCTCTACACGGCAGGCGATCCGCGCACGCCTCCGCTCCTCGAGGCCGCGCAGGCGATCGCGCCCGGGTCGGAGGTGGTGAAGACGATCCGCGCGCTGAACCGCGCGATGCACGACGCGGGGAGAGAGCCACCGACTCTGGACCTCGGGCTCGTCGCGCTCGCCGGCGCGCTCGGTCTACCGCGTGGCTCCGCCGTCGCGCTCTTTGCGATCGGGCGCACCGCGGGCTGGATCGCGCACGTCCTCGAGCAGCGGAGCGCGGACTTCTTGCTGAGACCGCGCGCGCGCTACGTCGGCGTCTGACTCACTTCCCCCAGCAGAGCGCCTCGCCCTCGCGGATGCCGCAGGTGCGGAGCGTGCCCGAGCCGATCGCGACGACGTCGTCGATGCCGCGCGGGATGGTCGGCTCGCGGACGATGCCGCGTGACTCGCCGCTGACCTGACCGACGTCGTCGTAGCCCCAGCACCGCGGCGCCGTTCGGTTCACGAGCAGCACGCAGGTGTGGTCGCCACCGGCAGCGATGGCGCGCACGCGGGGGAGGCCGGGGACCTCGGCGGGGACGGTGACGTGCTTCCCCATGGACGCGCGGCCGAGCTGACCGACGAGGTCGGCGCCCCAGCACGACACGGTGCCGAGCTCCTTCACGACGCAGGTGTGGTGGGTGCCCGCGACGATCGTCGCGACGTGGTCGATCACGACCTTCGCGGGCGTCTCACGGGACTCGTGCGTGCCGTCGCCGAGCTGACCGAAGTAGTTCGAGCCCCAGCACGACACCGTCGCGTCGACGTGGCGCGCGCACATGTGGAAGGCGCCGAGGGTGACCGCTTCGACGTCCGTGAGGCCTTCGATGGTCCACGTGCCGATGCGCGGAGCGACCGTCACCTTGTGCGGATCGAGCTCGCGTGCACCGACGCAGCGGACGCCCTTGTCGACGACGGCGCACGTACGCGCGTAGCCCACCCCGATCGAGGTCGCTCCGGCGAGCGCAGAGACCGTGATCGGCGAGAGGCCGTCGTCGGTCGTGCCGTCGCCGAGCTGCCCGCGGTCGTTCGCGCCCCAGCAGCGGACCTCGCCGTCGCGGAGGAGCGCGCAGGTGTGCTCGTGCGCCGCGTTCACCGCGATCGCGCCGGTGAGCACCGTGCGCGGCGTCTCGTTGATCCCTGCCGCTTCGCGGGTGCCGGTACCGAGCTGACCGCGGTCGTTCGCGCCCCAGCAGCGGACGACACCTTCGCGATCGAGTGAGCACGAATGCGCGTCACCGACCGTGATCGACACCGCTTCGGCGGCGCGCGCTTCGGCAGCGCGCTCCTCGCTCGAGTCGGGAGCGGCGGCACAAGCGAGGGTCGACACGGCCGCAAGTGCGACCGAGAACATGGCAATGCGGGACATCGGACCTTCCTTCGGGCGCGGGGCAGCACCCGGAGATCGCGTGGGGTTGCCAGGACCCTGAGCAAGGTATGAGCCACGCACCAAAGCCCTCAGGAGGGCTCCAGGTGCCACCAAACTGCGAGGCGCCCTCCCCGCGCTATGCTCGAGGAGAGCTGTTGCGGGGCAGAGGTACGTCGAAGCGGGTCAGGTCAGGCCCTCAGCGAGCGTGAACTTTTTCGTCTCCACTCGAGCCGCCGACCAACAGCGACCAACAGGGAGGCGGGGACGCGGGGAGGTGAGAGGGAGAACCAGAGGGTCTGCCGGACCACGCGACGACGTCGATGACACCATGGCCGCCCATACGTCGATGTCCGCGCGCGGCAGCACATGCTCGACCTCCCTCTGATCTCCTCGCCTCCCCGGCTCCCTGTTGGTCCATCGTGGAGGCCAACGAAAGTTTCACGACCTCTTCAGATCACGCGGGAGGTGCGGACGCGCCGGTCGCTGAAGCGCGCCATCCCGAGCGGCGTCCGCCAGCGGAGGAACGACGCCCAGAACCCGCGCGGCACCGGGGGCGCGTGCCCCTCGCTGCTCGCGCGATCGAGCTCGCGCACCCAGCGCGCGACACAGACGGCGTCGTCGATGTCGTCACACTCGACGACGTGGCCGGTACGGACGGTGTGCCCGAACGTGATGTAGCGCTCCGCTTCGGCGAGCGCTTCGTCGTGGCCGCGGAGCAGGAGCTCGCCGACGTCACGGAGCGCGCTCGCGTCGTCGCCGCCGGCCGAGGCGAGGGCGTGCGCCTGGTCGAGTCGCGGAAGAAGCAGGAAGTCTTCGGCCAACCGCGCCCACCGAGCGCGGACGACGTCGCTGCGCGCGAAAGCGGCGCCGAGCGTGGGTAGTGTGTCCAGATTCATGGTCGTGGGTCCCCCGTATCACCGGCGCCTCGAGACCTGCTCGAGCTCGCCGTCGTCCTGACCCACTGCGTCAGCGGGTCGAACGGGCGCCATGAAAAGGCCAAAGGCCTGCGGAGATCAATGACCGATCGCTGCGACGGGTGAAATAGGTGCGAGCCGGTGGGGCTTCCCCCGACGAGGGCCCGACGCGCGCTATCCGACGCGCTTGGAAAGATCGGCGAGCAAGCGGTCTGCGCCCTGGAGGTCCAGGCGTCCCACACAGATCCGGCGCCCCTGCTTCGGGGTGATCACGACGCGACACTCGCCGCGCGATCCGGGGAGGACCGAGGTGAGCAAGAGATCGAGGACCACGCCGAGGATCAGCGCGAGGAGGCCGTAACCGAGCAGGGGCGGGCTCGCCGACTGCACGCCCCACGAGAGGAACGACACGCCCGCGTAGGTTCCGACGAGGAGCGCGAGGAGCCCCGCGTAGAGCGGCAGCGACGGATAGCGGACGTCGCGCGACACGATCGACAGCCCGTCGCTCGGATAGAGCTCGTGCACGTCGCGGAGCTCACGGCCGAGCAATGCGATTTTCGCGCGGACCTCGAGCCCCGACGGCGTGACCTCGAGGCGCGCGTCGCGCTGCAGACCGAGGATCTTGTCGGCGATCACCAGGGCGACGCTGCGAAGGAGGAGGAACCCGCTGAGCGCGAAGATCACCGTGAGGATCGGCGAGCGCGGGACCGGTGCGAGCCTTCCGTGGAGCGCCGTACCCGACGGTCCGGTCTGCACGAGGGTCGCCGGGGCGTCGGCCGACCGAGCCGTGATCAGGCGGGCGGCGACCGGATCCGACAGATCCGCCGCGAGCCGGGAGACGACCTGCGCCGTCTCGGCGTCGACGTCGGGCGAGGCGACGGCGTCACCGAGCGCTGCGGTGGCGACGAGGAGCTCCGCGCGGCCGTTCTCCGGCACTTTCCCGAGATCGATCTGCCGCGCGAGCTCCGCGACCGACCGATGGAGCGCGCGGAGCGTCCCGGTGTCCGCCCCGTCCGGGAGCGCCGCGAGGGGATCGAAGCCAGCGTGCGCGCCGAGCCACGCGAGGCGCTCCGACCACTTCTTGGCGAGCGCTCCGTCTTTCTCGATGGCGCGGACGACGCCCGCGGCGACGAAGGCCGACACGATCGCGCGCTCGGCCGAGTCTTCCGCGCCGCGCTCGAGGATCGAGAGGACGTTGCCGTAGTCGGTCTGGGCGTCGCCCCGCTCGAGGCCTACGCCTTGTGCGATCTGGTCGATGTCGGCTGCGGCCGCATGACGCTGCCGCCCATCGGCGAGGCGCGCGGCGACGTCGGCGGCGACCTGCGCGATCTTGGCCGCGTGAGCGTGCGAGCGTGCCGCGCCGACGGCTTGGGCGAGCTGGCTCGGCCGGGTCGACACCGCGGCATAGTTACTGGCACCGCGGCTCATTGTCCAACCCCCTACAAGCCGCGGGGGTCGCTTCGGCGACGCACGCCCCCCGGAACTGCGGTACAGCTCTGTCTCCAGGTCTCGAGGTCCACATGCATCAGCGCGCTCTCGGATTGACGTGCTCGGCCGCAGCCTTCTTCCTCGCCGTGTCCTGCGGCGACTCGAGCTCGACGCCGGCGACGACGACGGGCGACACGGGGACGACCGCCGCGAAGCTCGACATCCCCATGGGGAAGGCCGCGATCCTCCCGTGGCTCCAGGCCAAGAGCTACGCGTCGTGGCCGAAGGAGTCGAAGGTGCACGCGACCCTCGGGGACCATGACGGGCAGGTCCGCACGTATCTCCATCCCTCGCTCGACGCCTCTCTGAAGGCCGGCGCCAAGGAGCATCCGGCCGGCGCGGCGATGGTGAAGGAGATCTACGGAGTCGACGGCACGACGCTCAACGGCTGGGCCGTCGCGCAGAAGACCGAAGCGTCGAGCGCCTCGGGTGCGAACTGGTACTTCTTCGAGCTGAGGATGATGGCGGGAACGCCCAACGCCGATGGCAAGAACGCGAGTCGCTGCGTCACTTGCCACTCCGGCGGCACCGACTTCGTGCTCAGCAATCATCCTCTGCAGTAGACAAAACGAAATAAACGGAAAACTTTGAAACGGCTCCGCTCGCCTTTGCATCGCGCTCGGGTACCTTCTCGCTCGTGAACGCGATCCAGCGCCTCGAAGCACGCCTCGGTCAGATGGACGGCCTGGTCTGGGAGCGCGACGGCGCCACCCTGCGGGTATTACCGACGGAGCAAGACGGCTTCGAGGTCGCGATCACCGTCGACGATCAGCCGGCCGGCGGCGGCGGTCGTCGCTACATGGTGAGCTTCGACGGCTGGCACGAGTACTTCACGAACGAGGACAACGCGGTCGAGTGCTTCGCGTTCGGTCTCTCCGACGCCTGCCGCTTGTTCCGCTGGTCACGCGAAGGACGAGCCTACCGCTGGACCGTCGAGGCGCTCACCGACGACGGCTGGGTGAAGGGGCGCACCGTGGGGATGCTGCTCTTCCCGCTGGTCGACGCCGCGGACGTGCACTGCTTCCAGAACGACTACGTGCAGCTCGACCTCGACTGAGTCTCGCTGGGACTTCGCCGCGAATCGCGCTCGAGCGTGTCGTCGCTCGCGCATGCTAGGGTCTAGGGTCTAGGGTCTAGGGTCTAGGGTCTAGGGTCTAGGGTCTAGAGTCTAGAGCCCGAGAAGGAGAGGAGGACGAGGAGAACGAGAGGACGACCGCCGCCCTCGCGGCCTCCGCCTTGCTCGGTCTCGGTCTCCGTCTCGGTCTCGGAGCCCTAGACCCTAGACCCTAGACTCTAGACCTCTCGAAACGTCGGCGTGGTCGCGAGCGCCGAAGGCGCAAGCGCGTCGGAGAGGGCTCAGGACAAAGAGAGCATCCGCTCGATCGGCTTCCGCGCCTTCTCGATCAAGTCGGGGGCCATCTCGATGCGCGGCTCGAGGTCGCGCAGGCAGAGATAGAGCTTCTCCAACGTGTTCCGCTTCATGTGCGGACAGACGTTGCACTTGCAGCTCTCGTCCTCGCCGGGCGCCTCGACGAAGTGGATGTCGGGGCGGGCCTTCTTCATCTGGTGGAGGATGCCGGGCTCGGTCGCGACGATCAGGGTCTTCGCAGTGGACGTCTTCGCGCGGTTGAGGAGCGCGGTGGTCGAGCCGATGAAGTCCGCGTGACGGAGCACGGGCGACTCGCACTCGGGGTGCGCGATGATCTCGACAGCGCCGTCCTTCGAATAGTGCTCCCTCAGCTGCACGATCTGCTTCTCGTCGAAGAGCTCGTGCACGACGCACGCGCCCTGCCAGAGATCCAT
>JBKJQC010000426.1:0-3302 GCA_046593995.1 Polyangiales bacterium | reverse complement strand
CCTGAAGTTCAGACGCAGTCCCCGCCCAGAAACCCGAGACATGGGATGATTCTATCCCGAGTCCCCCTCCGGGCATCACGGAACCTGTAGCCGAACACGCACCCGGACATGAAGCTTCGCCTCCCCGCTCTCTCCAGCGCCCATTCCCACGCCTTCCAGCGCGCGATGCGCGGCCGCGCCCAGCGGCCGGCCCGGGCTGCGCCGTCAGGAACGAAAGACGTGCAGCGCGAGGACTTCTGGAGCTGGCGCGGCGCCATGTACGCGCTCGCCGAGTCGCTCGATCCCGAGGCGATCGCCCGAATTTCGTCGGTAGCGTTCCGTGAGCTCGCGGCGGCAGGGGTGCGCACGGTCGGGGAGTTCCACTACGTCCACCACCAGGCCGACGGCACGCCGTACGCCGAGCGCACGGTCCTGGCCGACCGCGTCATCGAGTCCGCGTTGGGCGCCGGGCTACGCATCGCGCTGCTCCGCGTGGCGTACGCGCGTGCAGGGGCCGGCGAGCCCGCGCTTGCTCCTGCGCAAAGACGCTTCGTCGATCGCGACGTCGACGCGGTGCTCCGCGACGTGGAGACGCTCCGCGCGCGCTGGGGAAAGCACGACGACGTGCGCATCGGCATCGCGCCGCACTCGGTGCGCGCCGTCCCGCCGAGCTGGATGAAGGAGCTCGCGGCCGCCGCAATGGCGCTCGACGTCCCGCTGCATGCGCACGTCGCCGAGCAGCCAGCGGAGATCGAAGCCTGCCTGGCGGAGACGGGGCGGAGGCCGGTCGAGCTCCTCGCGGACCTCGGTGTCCTCGGTCCGCGCTTCGTCGCGGTGCACGCGACCCACCTCGCTCCCCACGAAGCGCGCCTCCTCGGCGAAGCCGGTGCGTTCGCGTGCATCTGTCCGACGACGGAGCGCGATCTCGGCGACGGGCTGCCGGATCTCGCTGCGCTCCGCGCGGCCGGTGCGCGCATCTGCGTCGGAATCGACAGCCATGTGGTCTGCGATCCGGTCGAGGAGATCCGCGCGCTCGAGACCGGCGAGCGTCTCCGCACGATGCGACGGAACACCCACTCGCCTGCGGAGGGCACGCCCGCCGAGGCGCTGTGGGCGGAGGGGTCGCTCGTCGGCGCCCGAGCGTGCGGCTTCGACGACGCGGGCGGCGAGGTCGAGATCGCCACGGACGACCCTGCGCTCGAGCTCGTGCCGGAAGAGCTCCTCCTCGACGCCATCGTGTTCTCCGCTCCGGGCCGCGTCGTCCGCCCGTGGACCCTCGCGCCCCCCCGCACTATCGACCATGGATGACGGCACCCATGACGGATACGCTGGTCGCGCTGCGCAAGAAGGGTGAAGCCACCAGCCCCGACCGCTTCGCGCCCAAGCCGGCGTGGCTCAAGGTGCGCGCGCCGGGCGGCGACAACTACACGACGCTGAAGTCGACGCTGCGAAAGCTCGACCTGCACACCGTCTGCGAAGAGGCGCGCTGCCCGAACGTCGGCGAGTGCTGGGGCGAGGGGACCATGACCATCATGCTCCTCGGCGACGTCTGCACGCGCGGCTGTCGCTTCTGCGCGGTCACCACCGGCAACCCCCGCGGCGCGGTCGACGTCCGCGAGCCCGAGCACGTCGCGCGCGCGATCGCGCGGGTCGAGATGCTCTACGTCGTGCTCACCATGGTCGATCGCGACGACCTCCTCGACGGAGGCGCCGATCACGTCGCGAAGACGGTCCGCGCCATCCACGCGCTCCGCCCTGACATGTTGGTCGAGACGCTGGTCGGTGATTTCTCCGGGCACCTCGATCCCGTCACGCTGCTCGCCGAGTCCGGACGCCCCGACGTCTTCGCGCACAACCTCGAGGTCCCGCGGCGACTGCAGCGCACGGTGCGTGACGTGCGCTGTGACTACGACCAGTCGCTGCGCGTGCTCTCCCACGCGAAGGCGCACGGCGCAAAGGTCACGAAATCGAGCCTGATGCTCGGCATGGGCGAGTCGCTCGACGAGATCCGCGAGGCGATGCGCGATCTGCGCTCGGTCGGCGTCGACGTGCTCACGCTCGGCCAGTATCTCCGTCCGACGCCCAAGCACCACGAGGTCGTGCGCTACGTCGATCCGGCGGAGTTCGATCTGCTCCGCGACGAGGGTCTCGCGATGGGGTTCAAGTACGTCGCTTCGGGACCGCTCGTGCGTTCGAGCTACCACGCGGCCGAGGTGTTCGTGCGCTCGATGCTCCGTCCGGGTGACGCCGAGGGCGCGGCCGAGGTGCTGAAGGAGCGCAAGGACCGCGCCGCGCTCGCCGCCGCAGCCGAGGCCTCGCGTCAGGACTCTGGCGGCTGATCGTCAGCGCCTGCGGAGCCGCAGCGTCCGGTCGACGAGGAACATCGCGAGCGTGATCCCCCCGACCAGGATGACGGTTCCGACCTGCGCCCGCTGCGTGTGGTCCGCGGCCGCAGTCCGTGCCGCGGCGATCTCCGCCGCCGGGAGATCCGTGCCGGTGATCGAGGCGCGCGCCTGCTGCGCCCCGCGCAGCCCCTCGTCGCGCATGCGAACACCGCCGAGCTCGGCGGCGGCGGCGACGAGCACCATCATCATCGCGAGGGCGGGGCGCACGCTTCCACGATACCGGGGGCCGGCGACTTCCGGCACATTTCCGGACAGCGCAGCCCCGCGAGAGAGCGACGGACGTCCCGCGCTGCGCTACGAGGGGCCCATGGCGACCCAACGCGCGAGCTGGGAGATCATCGACAACGCGCCGAGCCTCGAAGGCGACGACCTGCTCCTCGTCCGGACGCACGAGCGCTGGGAGGTCCTCGTCGGCCCGCGGATGTTGATGTCGAGCGACCAGTACGTGTCGGAGCAGGCGCTCGCCGAGCTCCCCCTGCGGCGGGTCCCGAACGCGAAGCGCGTGCTCGTCGGGGGTCTCGGATTGGGCTTCACGGCTCGGGCAGCGCTCGACCTCTTGCCCGCGGACGCCGAAGTCGTGATCGCCGAGATGTCCGAGGCGCTGGTGCGCTGGAACCGGACCCACGTCGCGGATCTGGCGAAGCGGCCGCTCGACGATCCGCGCACGCGATTGGCGATGGGCAACGTGGTGGACCACATCGACCAGAGCGACGGGATCTACGACGCGCTGATGCTCGACGTCGACAACGGTCCGACGGCCTTGATCCACGAGAGCAACGGCCGCCAGTACGACGAGGCGGGCATCCGCGCGTGCATCCGCGCGCTGCGTCCCGGCGGAGTCCTCGCGGTCTGGTCCGCGTTCGGGAACGACGAGTACCTCGAACGGCTGCGCGCCGCCGGGCTCGACGCCGAAGCGAT
>JBKJQC010000685.1:0-3970 GCA_046593995.1 Polyangiales bacterium | reverse complement strand
CGGGAGGCCCGAGGGGTGCATCTCTCTCTGTACGCGTCGGTACGCGACCGCACGCGGCCGTGAGCAGTGGCAACGCGGTGCGTATTGCCCTACATCCTCGATCCCAGGAGCTCAGCGCTCCACCCGAGCAGTACACGTCAGGAGATACGACCGAGATGCACGTCCCCAAGCGGATCCGGCCTCAGGTCACGGCCCCCCCCGAGACCCCACGCACCCGAAGACCCTTCGCCAAGGCCGAGCACGCCGCGAACGGGGATCAGGACGCGCGGGAAACGCGGGTCGCAGAGGATGAGATCGTCGTCGACGCCGTCGCCCCCGTCCCCACGGAGCACGGCAGCTTCCTCATGTACGTCTTCCGCTGGCGGGGCGACGACGAGGAGCACGTCGCCATGGTCCGGGGCGACGTCGCCGGGAAGGAAGGCGTTGCCGTGCGCGTGCACAGCGAATGCCTCACCAGCGAGGTGTTCCACTCGTTGAAGTGCGACTGCCGCGAGCAGCTCCACTTCGGTCTCGACGAGATCGCGCGGCGCGACGAAGGCGTCCTGCTCTACCTCCGCCAAGAGGGACGCGGCATCGGCCTCGCCAACAAGATCAAGGCCTACGCGCTGCAAGCGCATGGTGCCGACACGGTCGACGCGAACCGCATGCTCGGCCTCCCCGACGACGCGCGCCGCTACGACATGGCCGCGTTGATGCTGCGCCAGCTCGGGGTCCGGAGCATCAAGCTCATGACCAACAACCCCCAGAAGGTCGAAGAGCTGCGCGCGCTGGGCGTCGAGGTCGTGGGCAACATTCCCGTCCTCATCACGCCGAATCGCCACAGCGCGCCGTACCTCGAGGCCAAGCGCGTGCGCATGCGCCATGCGCTCCCGCACCTCGCGGCCGAACGGAGCGAGCGAAGCGGGCGGCCGTCGTCGAACAGCGCGATCCCGGTCCTCGCGGACCGCCGCTCGTCGACCGGCTCCGACGCCGAGTGATTCGGGCTACGTTCGCGGGGTGACCGCGCCCTTCCCGTGGCACGCGCTGCCACGCGTATCGTCCGCGCACGTGCACACGGCGGCGCGCGTGCGTCGGGCGTGGGGCACGGTCTCGTGCGCGGCGATCGCGTCGTCGCTCCGCGAGCTCGTGAACCATCCGGTCGCGATCGAGATCCGCCGCGTGACGGCGGCCACGACGCACAAGCTCGATCTCGGCGCCCGCGGCACGGTGATCGTGCTCGGCGACGAGCGTCGACCATCTCCACTGAGTGTCGCGGTCGAGATCGAGGCGGAGCTCGCGCTCGCGATCGCGTCGACACTGACAGGTGGGAAGCTCCCGCGCGCCGTGCGCGGACGAAAGGTCGATCCCGAGGTCGCCGGCGCGCTCGCCGGGGTCGCGCAGTGGCTCGCACGCACCTCTGTCGCCACGGTGTCGATCGTCGCGATCGAGCCGGAGCGGCTCTCCGATCACCTCGGCGTCGACGCGCTCGCGATCGATCTCACGGTCGGTCTCGGAGTCCTGCGCACCGCCGTTCGCCTCGCGGTGTCAGTCCCCGAGCTCGATGCGACCCCCGACCTCGACGCGCAGACAACCCTTCGTCTGCTCGGAGAGACCCCGCTCTCGCTGCACGTCGTCTGCGCCTCCGGGCTCGCACGCGCCGCCGATCTCGCACGCGTCGCGCGCGGGGACGTCGTGGTCGTCGAGAAGACCGAGCTCACGCTGGCGGCAGCGGACGCGAGCGTTGGCCTGCGCGTACGTGCAGCCGATCCCGCGGACGTGGAGGGAAACCGCCGCGTCGTGCTCGAAGACGTGCGCGTCCAGCTTGCCGCCGGCCCGCTTGCGGCCGAGATGGCGCCGAACGATGCATCGGGCCCGATGAACGACGACGCCGCGCGTGACGCGACGATGCAGTTGCCGGCGCTCGACGACGGCGCGCGCCTCGCGGAAGATCTCGCAGAGCTCCCGCTCCAGGTCCGCGTGGAGATGGGGACGGCGACGCTGCCGGCGCGCGAATGGGCCACCCTCGGTGCGGGCGACGTGCTCGTCCTCGATCGTCGCGTGGGCGATGCCGTCACACTCCGCATCGGAGGCCGCGCGCTCGCGCGTGGAGAGTTGGTCGACGTCGACGGCGCCATCGGCGTCCGCATCACGGAGCGCCTCGCGTGAAGAAGCTCTTGATCATCGCCTGCCTGCCGTTCATCGCCCTCGGCTGCGGCAAGAAGGAAGAAGTCCCCCCGGCGCCTGCGTCGTCGGCCGCAGTGTCCTCGACGAGCGCGGCGCCGGTAGCGAGCGCAGCCAAACCGGCGGCTTCCGCGACGAGCACCTTCACCGGGAGCTACGACGCGAAGCAGGGCGAGGTGCGCATGCCGACCGACGCGCCGCCCTTCATCCACCCCGAGGGGAAGGAAGGTCTCGGCGCGGGCGAGCTCACGCTCACGATCCGCGGCGACGGTCCGGTCGAGGGCAAGGCCACCGGCGCGCTCGGCTCGCAGACCTTCAGCGGCTGGCTCGAAGGCGGCAAGCTCACCGGCACCCTCGTCCCGGAGGCCGGCTCCCCGACGATGATGTGGGGATTCGTCGATGCGCAGGTCGAAGGGTCTGCGGTCAACGGCACCATGCGCGCGAGCGGTCCCGATGGACGCGCCGTGCGCGACGCAAAGTTCAAGCTCGAGAAGAAGGGATGACGCCGGGGCTGCCCGAGCTCGCGTACCTCGCGTGGGCGCTCGAGCGCTATGGGATGGTGCGCTTCGACCTCGCGAGCAGCGGTCTCGCGCCGCTCACGGTGGCAGACATCGGAGAGCCCGCGGAAGTCTTCGCGCGCACGACCGATCCGCGCGCGGCGTTCGCGTTCACCGAGGCCGTGGCCGAACGCTTCCGGGTGTCACTCGATCGCGTCGCCCCCGCGCTCGGCGCGACCCACGGGATCTGGTGTGCGTACGCGGCGACGCTCGCCGCCGGGGACGAAGCGCTCGTCGAGGCGCCGACCTACGAGCCATTGCTGCGCACAGCCGTTGGGTTCCACGCGCGGGTGATCCCCTACGTCCGCGATCTCGACCGCGGTGCTTCGATCGACGTCGACGCGGTCGCACGACTCGTGACGGCGCGCACGCGGCTGATCGTCGTGTCGAACCTCCACAACCCGACCGGCGCGTACGTCGACGACGACGTGCTTCTCGCGCTCGCCGCCGTCGCGAAGAAGGCGGGCGCGCACCTCTTGGTCGACGAGGTCTATCGCGATCTCCGCGACGACGCCGGAGCGGCTCCGACCTCCGTCCACCTCGCGGACAACATCATCGTCACGTCGTCGCTCACCAAGGTGTACGCCCTCCCCTGGGCGCGCGCCGGCTGGATCCTCGGCCCGCCCGACGTAATCGCCCGCGCGCGCGTCGCCGCGCTCCACTCGGTCGGCGGCTTCTCCTCGGCGCTCGCCTCCGCCGGCAGCTGGGCGCTCGGACACATGGACCACGTGCGCGCACGCTCGGTCGACGCACGCGCGAACGTCGACCGCTCGGCCGCGCTGCTCTCGGCGTGGGTCGCGGCGCGTCCGGGGCTCCGCTTCGATCCGCAGCCGTCGTCGATCTTCGGCTTCGTCGTCGAAACGCGCGGGCGCGATCTCCGCCCCCTGATCGAGCGCGCGATCGACGAGCAGCAGGTGATCGTCGCGCCGGGCTCGTTCTTCGGCTTCCCTGCCGGGATGCGCGTGCGCTACGGCGCGATCCCCGACGCGCTCCTCGAAGAAGGTCTCGAACGGCTCGGCCGCGTCTTCGAGGCGTGATGCCGCCTGCAGGCACCATCGAGGTCCGCGGCGCGCGGAAGCACAACCTCAAGAGCGTCGACGTCTCGATCCCGACGAATGCGATCGTCGTCATCACCGGACCGAGCGGCGCGGGCAAGTCGTCGCTCGCGTTCGACACCATCTACGCCGAAGCGCGGCGTCGCTTCCTCGAAGGCCTCTCGCTCGATCTGCGCGCCGTCGGAGCGCGCCTCCCAC
>JBKJQC010000101.1:0-2870 GCA_046593995.1 Polyangiales bacterium | reverse complement strand
GTACGTTGCCGGCCGTCGTGAACGCGCGACCGCGGTCGTAGGCGTCGCGTTCCGTGCTCGGACACCGCGCGCCGACGCACGCGTCCTCGAGGTGGGACGCCTCGCGCGCGCCCAGGGCGTAGAACACACCCGATGTTGCGAGCCCCGCGACGGCGACGCCGGTCGCGATCCATGGCCACGCGCCGAACCGCGTCGACGAAGTGGTCGCGGCGGGGGTCTCGACCGGGACCCCCGCCTCGCGGACCATCGTGAGCTCGACGCGCCGTACGCTGCGCTCCTCGAGCTCGATCTCACGCCTGAACGGGCGATAGCCGGGCGCGCGCGCCTCGATGACGTGAGCGCCGGGATCGAGCGGGATGTCCGCGCCGACGAGCGCGTTGGCGATGGACTGCCCATCGATCGCGACGGCAGCGGCGGGCGCTCCCGCGGGCGCGATGAGGACGACGCTCGGCATGCGTTTGCGAAGCGCGGTCGCGTGCTCGCGTGCGAGATCGCTGATGCCCTGCCCGTTGGTCGTCCCCTTCGCGTCGCGTTCGCACGCGAGGAACTCGGACAGCGCCTCGACCCACTTGCCGGTCCTCTCGAGGCAGAGCCCGAGGTGGAAATGCACTGCGGCGCTGCTCTTGACCGCCGCGACCCGGCGAAACGTGGCGAGCGCGCCGGCCCAGTCGCCCGCCTCTTCCTGCTTCACGCCGTCATCGAACAGCTTTCGCGCGGCTTCGAGCTCGATCGCCGACGGTTCAGCACAACGTGCCGGGCGTGCGCTCGCTCCGAGGAGCGCGGCGGTCAGGCACGCAACGAACGCTCGCTCAGAAATCCGCATGCTTGGTGCCATCGGGCGCGACGGGCTTCTTCGGCGGGGGGCTCGCGACCGGCGGCGGCGGCGGCTTGGCTTTGGGATGTGGGGGCAGAGGCTTCACGACCCGCGGCGGAGCGACGAGGGGCACGCTCGACGTGGAAGGAGACTCCGAGGGCAGCGGAACCGCCGTCCTTGCCGGCGCGCTGGCGATCGCGAGCGCGGCACGTCGCACGGTCATCGGCTGCGACCGTCCCGCTCGCACGATGAAGAACGCCATGGTCGTGACCATGACGAGGCCTACCGCAACGAGGAGCGCGCCACGCCGCGGACGGTTCCTGCGCGACGGCGCGGCTTCGATGGCCGGGAGCATCGCGGGAGTCTCCTCGGTCCGCGAGAGCGACTTTCCATCGAGCGAGGCATCGAGTGATGCATCGAGTGTCGTCTCGTCAGCGGCGCCGTGGAGCGCGTCGACGCCCTCGACTGCGATCCCGGCGCGCTCCGCGATCGTCGCGAGCGTGCGCTCGATCTCTTGCGCGGTCGCCGGTCGCTCGTTCGGCTCCTTGCGCAGGCAACGTTCGATCAGGTCGGCGAGCGCGTCGGGCACGTCTCTGGCAAGGGTGCGCACCGGCGCGGGATCGTCGACGACGATCGCGCGAAGGAGCGCGCCGGGCGTTGCGCCGCGGAAGGGAAACCGTCCGGTGACCATCCGATACAAGAGAGCCCCGAGCGACCAGAGGTCGGTGCGACGATCGACGTCGCTGCGTCCGACCGCCTGTTCGGGAGACATGGTGAGCGGCGAGCCGAGGACCATCCCCTCGATCGTGAGCTGCTCCTCGTCGACGGCGTGCATCTTGGAGATGCCGAAGTCGACGAGCTTGAGGACGACACCCTCGCGCCCACGGTGGACGAAGATGTTCGCCGGCTTGAGGTCGCGGTGCGTCACCCCGGTCTCGTGCGCGACGTGCAGGGCCCCTGCGATGGTGCGCCCGACCGACAGTGTGAGCCCCAGCGGCAGCGCCGAACGGCCCTGGAGAGCGCGCGCAAGCGAGCAGCCCTCGAGCAGCTCCATCACGAGGTACGGTCCAACCTGCTCGTCGACGGCTGCGTCGAAGATCTCGACGATGTTCGGGTGTCGCAGCTGCCCGGCGGCGCGTGCCTCGCGCAGGAGGCGCTTGCGATCGCCCTCCCGACCTTCGCGCGCGGTCAGCACCTTGAGCGCGAAGTCGCGCCCGACGGACTCGTTGCGGGCTTGCCAGACCTCGCCCATGCCACCGCGACCGAGGAGCCGTACCAAGCGGTACCGGCCGGCGATGCAGTGCCCCGCTTCGAGCATGTGAGCGGGGAGCATAACACGCAGATCGCTCGCTTTGCGGGGCGGTATCATGACGTCGTGAGTCGTTCGATCTCTCCCGATCGCGATCGCGCTTCGCGCTCGGTGGACGAGCGCGGCGCGACGCGCACCCAGGCGTTCGACGCGGTGTCGCCGGACGGGGCGGTCCTCGCGATCACCTCTGGCGCGGCGCGCGGCGAGTGGGTGCTGCTGCCGACCATCGACGGCGAGACGATCGCGATCGGCAAGTCCCGTGAGAACGATCTCGTGATCCCCGACGACGTCGTCTCTCGCTTCCATGCGCGCGTGTCGCGCGTGCGCGGTCGTCTCGAGCTCGCCGACGTCGGCAGCCGCAACGGGACGCGCGTCTCCGGCACGCGCATCGAGCGCGCTTTCCTCGAGCCGGGGGCGATCGTGCAGCTCGGCTCCGTCGAGGCGATCGTGCGTGTCGAGTCCGAGGGGGTCAGCATCCTCCCGAGCGAGTCGACGACGTTCGGACGCGCGGTCGGCGCGAGCATCGCGATGCGACGCCTGTTCTCCGTGCTGTCGCGCGCAGCGACCACGAGCGCAACGGTGCTGCTCCTCGGCGAGACCGGCACCGGCAAGGATGTCCTCGCGCGCTCCGTTCACGAGGAGAGCGCCCGGCGGGCCGCGCCGTTCGAGGTCGTCGACTGCGGCACGATCTCCCGCGAGCTCATCGAGAGCGAGCTCTTCGGCCACGAACGCGGCGCGTTCACCGGT
>JBKJQC010000034.1:0-4360 GCA_046593995.1 Polyangiales bacterium | reverse complement strand
TCCGGTCGTTCGCGGGCGGGGCGCTCCACCTTGAGCGCGCGGATGGCCATCACCGTGTCGGTCTCGGTCGCGCGACGGAAGAGGCGCTTTCCCGTGAACAGCTCCCACGCGACCGTGCCGAGCGAGAAGAGATCGGCCCGCGCATCGATGCGGGCGTGCGGATCGAGCTGCTCGGGCGCGAGGTAGCTCGCCTTTCCCTTCACGTGACCGGCGCGGGTCATCGTGAGCTCGTTCACGCCCTTCGCGATGCCGAAATCGAGCACCTTCACGATGCCGGTCTCGGTGACGAAGAGGTTGTGCGGGCTCACGTCACGGTGCATCAGCCCCATCGGCTGGCCGTTCTCGTCGACCGCCGTGTGCGCCGCGTGCAGGCCGCGTGCGGCGCCGAGGATGATGAGCGCCGCGAGATCCTGCGGGACCCCCCCCTGGAGGTTCGACCGCATGAAGATCTCCCGCAGGGTGAACCCCTGCAGGTATTCCATCACCAGGTAGGGCTGCCCATCGTCGTCCCCGGTCGCTTCGAGCTCGACCACGTTCGGGTGATGGATGAGCGAGGCCAGCCGAGCCTCCCGGAGGAAGAGCGTGGCCATCTCCGGCTGGTGCGCCAAATGGGCCCGGCAACGCTTGAGGACGACGGGCGAACCGCCGCGCTCCTCGTCGCGGGCGAGGAGAACCTCGGCCATGCCCCCCTCGCCGATGCGACGTTCGAGGAGGTAGCGGCCGCCGACGCGCCGTCCAGCCATGTATGGGGGACCGCAGAGTAACAGTCGCGCGGCCGGTCGCGCATCTGTTAAGCTCTCCGGAGTACGCGACGGCGCGGTCTACCCGGAAAATGCCCGACCACGACGACATCACAGCCACTCGCGCGATCCCCACGACGAGCACGATCCGCCTGCGGGGTGCCACGTTGGAGGTCGTCGCGGGCCCCGATCGGGGGCTCTCCTTGAAGATGGAGTCGCCCACGCTCACCATCGGCAAGGGCAACGACGTCGACGTGCGGCTCACCGATCCCGCCATCTCGCGGCGTCATCTCGAGGTCGCGGCGACGGCCGACGGTCTCCTCGTGCGCGATCTCGGCTCGCGCAACGGCACCTGGCTCGGCGGCTGTCGCATCGCCGAGGCGACCCTGATCCAGGACGTGACGCTCTCCTTCGGACAGACGTCGATCGCCGTGCGTCTCGCGGAAGGCGCGCTCGATCTCGAGGTCTCTCCGCGCGTCGAGTTCGGCGGCGCGCTCGGCATGAGCGTCGCGATGCGCCACGTCTTCGCGCTCATGGAGCGCGCGGCCAAGGCCGCCGTGACCGTGCTCTTCGAGGCGGAGAGCGGCTGCGGCAAAGAGGTCCTCGCCTACGCCCTCCACCAGGAGTCGCAGCGCAGCGAAGGAGCGTTCGTCGCCGTCGACTGCGCCTCGCTCCCCGAGAACCTCATCGAGAGCGAGCTCTTCGGCCACGAGCGCGGCGCCTTCACCGGCGCGGTCGCCTCGCGCGCCGGCGCCTTCGAGCGCGCGAACGGCGGCACCATCTTCCTCGACGAGCTCGGCGAGCTCCCGCTCGAGCAGCAGGCGAAGCTGCTCCGCGTGCTCGAGAAGCGCGAGATCCGCCGCGTGGGTGGCAGCAAGACCATCCCCATCGACGTCCGCGTGATCGCCGCGACCAACCGGCGCTTGGCGGAAGCGGTGCGCCGTCGCGAGTTCCGCGAGGATCTCTACTACCGCATCAGCGTCATCCGCGTGGTCATCCCGCCGCTCCGTGATCGCCGCGAGGACATCCCCGCTCTCGCGCAGCACTTCCTCGAGCGCCTGCGCGGCCCCGGCGCACAGGTCCCGGCCGATCTGGTGCAAGTGCTCCTGGCGCACCCGTGGCCCGGTAACGTGCGCGAGCTGCGCAACGTCGTCGAGCGATGGGCGACGTTCGAGAGCGCGCGCCCCGAGGTCCTGTTCGGGGAGTCGATCAACACCCCCGGTGGACCGAAGCAGGGCGTGCTCGGCGCGCTCGGCGATCTCGCGTCGCTCCCGTATCACGAGGCGAAGCGGCGCGTGCTCGAGGCCTTCGACCGCGCGTACTTCCCCGACGTGCTCGCGCGCACCGGCGGCGTGGTCGCGAAGGCGGCCGAGCTCGCGCAGGTCCCACGGCCGAGCTTCCACCGCATGCTCTCACGCGCACGTGCCGCCGAGGGTGCGGCGTCGGGGAACTCGAACGACGACGAGTGACGACACCGCGCGGCGACGCTACTTCGGCTTCCGCTGCGCCTTCTTCTTCGCGGCCGTGCGTCGCAGCGCGCTGCGGCCGTCAACGGCTCGGACTCGATTGAACTGACGTATCCGATCGCCTGTTCCTCTCGAAGGACAACAAGAAGGGCCTCTGGCTCGGCGGCGGTCGGCAGTACGACTTCATCAACATCGCCAACTTCAGCGTGGTGCCGTAGTAAGGCTCCATGACCACGAAGACCAAGGCCATCGTCATCGGTACGTTCGTCGCGTTGCTCGCGATCGCAGGCGTGATCGCTGCGCGCGCGGAGGCGAAGCAGCCGGGCGACGCTTGCGAGACCTACCAGAGCAGCGCCTGCAGCGGCGAAGGCGGCGCGTGTCTCGTGACGGGCAAAGGGCAGTACTGCAGCCACTCGTGCAAGACCAACGCGGACTGCCCCGCGAAGTGGTCGTGCGACGACGTGAAGTCCGAGACGTACAGCGGCAAGACGGGCGACAAGGTCGCCTCGAACGCCGTGAAGATGTGCCTTCGTCCGTGAGGATCAGGTCTCGACGACCGTGGTCGCGATAATCGTGGCATGAAGATCGGGGCATGAGCGACGACGGGGCGCGCGCGGAGGTGACGGTGCTGCGGTCGCGCGAAGCGTGGCGCGCCGCGGCGATCGGGTACCTCGGCTTCTGCGCGCTCGTCGGCGCGCTCGGCGGGTTGGTGGGGCACGGCGCGTTCGCTGTCCTCGCCATGTTCTCGTTCGGCTCGTACGGCGCCATCGTGTGGCTGCCGATCGTCTGGATGTGGTCGCGCTCGAATCAGATCCGCGTCGAGCCGAAGCTCCGCGCCGCGGTCGCCGACGAGAAGGGGCTCTTCGTGGACGGCGGACCGAGCATCCCGCGCGCGACCATCACCTGCGCCACCGTCTCCCCCTCGTGGCCCACCGGCGCGTACGTGCGCGTCGAGCGGAAGCACGCGTTCACGCGCGAGCTGTGGACGCCGGATCCTCAGGCCGCGCACGGGCTCGTGCGCGCGCTCGGCCTGGACGCGCACCACATGAAGTTGTCGGTCGGCGGACCGTCGCGCGTGCCCTGGTTCGCGCTCGGGATCACCTTGGTGGCGATGATCTTCGCCGGCTTCGCAACGGCCCTCGACCACCCCGGTCGGGCCACCGCGGCGCTCTTGCTCGGGCTCGTCGTCTTGGCGCTCCGCCTTGCCCCGACGCGCTTCGTCGTCGGCGCCGACGGCATCCAGACGCAGTGGCTCTCGAACAAGCGCTTCATCCCCATCGCGAGCATCGCGAGCGTCGAGCAGCGCCCCGGTGTCGCCCGCGTGCACTTGCGCGATGGCGGCTTCGAGGATCTCGAGCTCGCGAGCCGCGTCTCGTCCGGCGAGGCCGCGATCATAGGCCTGCGGGTCGGCGTCCTCGCCGAGCGGATCCGCGACGCCATGCGACGCGCCGGGACGTTGGAGGTCGACACCACGCTCCTCGAACGCGGCGAGCAAGATCTGCCGACGTGGCTCGCCGGGCTCCGAGAGCTCTCGCGCGGAGCCGGCTACCGTTCTGCCTTCCATCGCGACGACCTCGCGTACGTCGCGGAGGACGCGCGCAAGCCGGCGCAGATCCGGATCGCCGCGGCCATCGCGCTCGGGAAGCTCGAGGAGCACGATCGCGTGCGACTGCGCGTCGCCGCCGAGAGCACGTCGCTCCCCGAGGTCAAAGACGCGTTCGACGCAGTGATCGAAGGAGACGAGGCGATCGTCGCGGAGCGGCTCGCCCGTCTCCCCACCACGTGAGCTACCAGCCGAGCTTGGACTTCAGCGTCGTCTCCAGCAGCGCGGCCATCTTCGCGTGCGTCGCGAGGCTCGGGTGCCAGTCGCAGCCGTACCCGTCGGACGCGATCTGCGTCGGGAACTCGAGGAGCGACACCTTCGCGTCGCCCCCGTCGTTCAGCGTCTTCACCACGAACTGCAGGTACGTCCGCGCCTGGTCGAGCGACGTCCCCGACAGCAGCGGGCCGAGCGCCGCGATGATGTGCGCATTCGAATGGTTCGTTCGGACCTTGCGCACGAACGTGAGGTACGCGTCGCGGTACGCGGCGCCCGGATCACCCTTGGCGAAGTCGTTGGTGCCGAGGTTGACGACCACGACGTGCGGCGTAAAC
>JBKJQC010000005.1:0-4843 GCA_046593995.1 Polyangiales bacterium | reverse complement strand
GGTGCCGTTCCGTGGCTGCCGATTGGCCTCGGGGTAGGGGCGATCGCCGTCCTTGTGGGTCTCACCGTGTGGGCGACCCGTCCCGCGTCGAGCGCGACCCCGCCTCCTGCGCCCGCGGCGACGGCGGAACCGGAAGAGGAAGATCTGCCAAAAAAGAAGAAACCAAAACCAGCCCCGACCGAGGCGCCGAGCGCGAAGCCCACGGTGACCGCGCCGCCGACCCCAGCCACGACGCCCAAGCCGGCGCCCAAGGTCGATGCCGGTCCGAAGCCTCCTCCCTCGGCATCGACGCCCGTGCCGTCGGCGTCGGCGTCCGTCCCGAAGCCCCCCCCGAGCACGCTTCCGCCGCCGGAGATCATCCCGCTGCCGCCGCTCCAATGGCCTCCGCCCGGCATGCCGTGAGCGCAGCGAAGCCTGCGCCCCCTCCGAATCGCGGGGACAAGGCGCGCGCGCTCGACGCCGACGTCGATCTGGTCGCCGAGGACGGGGACGCGGGCGTCGCGCTCGACGCGTTCCTCCGCGCCCGCCTCGCGACGAGCTGGGGCGCGGTGCGCACGCTCGTCGAGCGCGGGAAGGTCTCGGTCGACGGCGCGCGCGTGACCGAAGCGCGCACGCCGCTCCGGAAGGGGAGCCGCATCGAGATCCGCCCGCGGGCGTCGCGCCTCGTCCGCCCGCACGAGTCCGTGCTCGACGACGCACAGATCGCCTTCTTCGACGCGCACATCGTGGTGGTGCGGAAGCCCTCCGGGATCTCGACCATTCCCTACGAAGCCGGCGAGCGCGGGACCCTCGAGGAGAAGGCGCGCAACTGGCTCGTGAAGCGCGCGAAGCACGCTGCGAACGCGAGCCTCGGCGTCGTCCACCGCATCGACAAGGAGACCAGCGGCCTCGTCGTCTTCACCCGCACGTTCGCGGCGAAGAAGGTCCTCGGCGCTGCGTTCCGTGCGCACACCATCGATCGTCGCTACGTGGCGATCGCACACGGCCTGATCACGGCGAAGCGCACCTTCCGCTCCTACATCATCGAAGATCGCGGCGACGGCCTCCGCGGGAGCCCCAAGGATCAGACGCTCGGCGAGCGCATCGGCCAGCTCGCGATCACGCACGCCGCCCCGATGACCACGCTCGGAGACGGCGGCAGCTCCGCGACGCTGATCGCATGCGCGCTCGAGACGGGGCGCACCCACCAGATCCGCATCCACCTCTCGGAGGCGGGGCACGCGATCGTCGGCGATCGCGTCTACACGCGCGATCGCATCCGCGATCTGCAGCACCTGATCGAGGCGCCGCGGCTGATGCTGCACGCGACCGTGCTCGGCTTCGACCACCCGATCACGGGCAAGCCGGTGCGCTTCACGGAGCCACCGCCCGCGGACTTCCTCGCGATGGCGAAGAAGCTCGCTCGGCGCGAGATCAAGGTCGATCCGGAGGCGCTCCCATTGTGAAGAGGGTCTAGGGTCTAGGGTCTAGGGTCTAGGGTCCGAGAGCGAGAGCGAGACCCGAGAACGAGAGCGAGAACGAGAGCGAGAGCGAGAGCGAGAGCGAGACCGAGAGCGAGAGCGAGACCGAGACCGAGACCGAGACCGAGAGCGAGAGCGAGACCGAGACCGAGAGCGAGAGCGAGTCGTGACGAACACGACGACGCCGCCGCACGAGATGTGCAGCGGCGTTGGTGCGTCTCGTCTCGGTTCAGGGCCCTAGACCCTAGACCCTAGACCCTAGACCTCCTTCAGGCGTACATCTGGACGGCATCGCGGCGGACCACGATGGCGCGCAGGGCGTCGACGCACGCGGCGTTCTGCTCCGCGGTGCCCACCGAGACGCGGACGTGGCCGCGGTGCATGTGGTGGGTGATGAGGCCGCGGATCATCACGCCGGCTTCGAGCATGCGGGCGACGATGACGTCGGCGGCGATGCCCGTGCTCTGCGTGTCGACGAGGACGAAGTTCGCCTCCGAGCTGACGATGGTCATGCCGGGGAGCTTGCCGAGCTCTTGGGAGAGCCAGGCGCGGCCCGCGCGGATGCTGGCCACGCGGCGATTCTGCTCGGCCTCGTCGTCGAGGATCGCGTCGGCCGCGGCGAGGGCCACGTTCGACACCGTCCACGGGAGCTTGGCGCGCGACATCAGCTTCGCCACCGTCGGGTGGGTCATCGCGAAGCCGATGCGGATCCCCGCGAGGCCGTAGGCCTTCGAGAAGGTGCGGAGCACGATCGCGTTCGGGAACTCGTGGATCATGCGGGCGCGGGAGACGGGGTCGTCCGCGAGGTCGAGGTAGGCCTCGTCGATCACCGTCGGCATGCCGAGGCGGAGGATGCGGCGCAGATCCGCGTCGTCGATCTCGTGGCCGGTCGGGTTGTTCGGCGTGCAGATGAAGATGACCTTCGTCCGCTCGGTCACCGCGCGGAGGATCGCGCCGATGTCGAAGCCGTCCTTGCCCACGGGGACGAGGACCGGGATCCCGCCGCAGACTCGGGTGCGGGCTTCGTAGAGCGAGAAGGTCGGGACGTTGATCAGCACTTCCTCGCCGGCGGCGACGAAGGTGCGGATGACGAGGTCGATGATCTCGCTCGTGCCGGCGCCGAGGACGATCCCATCGGCATCGACGCCGTCGCGGACGGCGAGCTTCTCGCGGAACGCGCGGGAGGTGACCGGATAGTGGTTGCCGCGCATGGCGGCCGCGACGATCGCAGCCTGCACGCGGGGGCTCGGCTCGTAGGGAAGCTCGTTCGCCATCATGCGGTGCGGCTTGACCGCTTCGGCGATGGCGAAGTGCTCCTCGCCGTAGGGGCGGGCGGCGCGGACCCACGTCGGCGCGAACTGCTCGAGCGCCTCGGGATCGATGGTCGCGGCGGCGGCCGGATCGTCACCGAGGTGATCGCCCCACACGCGGATCATCGCTTCGGCGCGCGCGTGCGCCTCGTGCGTGTCGACGTCGATCCAGCGGGCATCGCCGCCGTCGACCGTCACGAAGCGGCCGGACGCGCAGAGGGCGCGGACGCCGTCCGAGAGCGAGCAGTCGCCGCGCATCTCGTAGATCTTGGCGAGCTCGTCTCCGAGGAGGTGGTTCACGCGGAAGACGCCGGTGTCGATCGCGTCGTAGTCCTCGATCTCCTTGCCGATGTCGGAGATGCGATCGCCATCGAGCTTCACCTTGGTGGCGTCGTCGAGATCGAAGCAGCGCTCGATGTCGCGGTCGACCGCGAGGGCATTGTTGCCCGAGAGATCCGCCTCACGCAGGCGGCGGACGAGCTCCGGCGCGTAGAGGTGGTCGGCCATCGAGAGGATGCAGTCCTGATCGAGGAAGCTGCGGGCGGCGAGGAGCGACATGCCGTTCGCTCCGCGATCCCACCCGTCGTTCTCGACGAAGTGGAGCTCGAGGCCGAGCGACGGCTCCGCGCGGAGCGCTTTCTTCAGCTGCGCGCCGCGGTAGCCGGTCACGATCACGGCCTCCGTGATCCCCTCGGACTGCAGCGTCCGCAGGATGCGAACGAGCAGCGGGACGCCGGCGACCTGCTTGAGCGGCTTCGGGAAATCTTCCCCGGTGACCAGTCGAGAGCCGCGACCTGCAGCGAGGATGATCGCTCGACGGACTTTCCCATCACTCTCGCGCGTCGAATTGCGGGCGGTCCGGTCGGTCATGATTCCTCTCGATTCCACGTGTAAGTCAGGGCGAGTTATCACGGTCGACGCGCGTTCGGCAAAGGATCTTCACAAGGAATTTTCAAGGCCGAGGTCCTGTGAATCGGAGTCACAGGGGCGCGTCTCGCTGACCGACCACCACTGCAACGAGGATGCCCTCTTCATCGCGGGGGCTCCGGGCGCCCGCGACGACGCATCTGCGTAGTCGGCTACGCGGTCCCGACGATCTCGAAGCGGTCTCGAAAGGGGAGCGCGTTCGGTTACGAGACGATGTCTTCAGCGCGCGCGAGGTCTGCCGGCGTGTCGATCTCGGTCCAACGCAGGCCCGCGATGTCGACCGCGCGCGCGTCGACCGGTCCGCCGCGTGCCGTGAGGACACGGTGGTAGACGTCCTCGTAGTAGACGTTCGTCTCGCCCGCCGTGACTGCAGCGCCCACCGCGTCGACGATCGACGACAGTGCGCGTCGGCCGATGCGCGCCAACCCGATGGACTCTGCCGCGCCCTGCGTAGGGATCTTCTTCCCGAAACCCACGACACGGTCGCCATGGAGCGCCGCTTTCATCTCTTCTTCGCCGAGCTGCACCGAGCTGTCGATGGCGACGAGCATGCCGTCCTCGGGCAACGCGGCTCTGCCGAGGCGCCCGACGATTTCGTCGTCGAGCAAGAGGTCCGAGTCGAGCTGCCACGTCTCGTCGGCGGGCGCGAGCGCGCTGACGCACGCGTGGAACGAGACGACGTTCTGGGTCGTCGCGTAGTCCTCGCTCCGACAGATCACCGCGGGGAGCCCGAGGCTCGGCAGCGCGGCCGTGACCGTCTCCTCGTGCCAGCCCGTCGCGATGACGAGCTGCTCGACGCCGGCGCGCGCGAGCTGCTTCGCGAGGCGCGAGAGCAACGACTCGCCGCCGACCGCGACCATCGCCTTGGGGCGATCGATGGTGTGCGGGCGCAGGCGCTGGCCGACGCCAGCCGCGAGGATCACCGCGCGGATCACGCCGTCTCTCCCGCGCTCTTGGCGTCGAAGGCGGCCGCGGCGCGGTTCGCGTCGAAGCCGAGCTCCGCAAATGCGCGCTTCGAGGCGGCGCGCTGCCAGGGGAGGATGACGGAAAAGGCGAGGACGTTGAGCACGATCACGCGCCATAGCACGTAGAGCTCGAAGCGATCGAGCGCGCATGCGATCGACATCGTGAACACGTGGGTTCCGA
>JBKJQC010001151.1:0-6153 GCA_046593995.1 Polyangiales bacterium | reverse complement strand
CGAGCGTCAACGCCGGGGCGGCGCCGCACTCCACCGTGACGTCGACCATCGGCACGCCCGGGCGATCGAGGAAGGTCCCGAACGCGGTCGCGACGTCCTTGCCGGCCGCGGCGCCGAGCGCTGCGAGGAGATCGTCGGCCGTGGCGCTCCCGTGCTCGTGGGCCTTCAGGTACTTGCGGATCCCCGCCTGGAATGTCTCCTTGCCGATCCAACGCTCGAACATGCCGAGCACCGACGCGCCCTTCATGTACGTGATCGAGTCGAACGCGTTCGTGATGTCGTGGTCTTCGGCGATCGGCTGACGGATGGCGCGCGCGCTGATGAGCGCGTCGACGCCCATCGCGTCGTGCGCGCGATCGAGGAGCCCGAGCTCTGCCTGCGAGTCCGGGCGCCAGGTCACGGTCGCGCGGTTCCCCATCCACGTGGCGAAGGCCTCGTTGAGCCAGACGTCGTCCCACCACGGCATCGTGACGAGATCGCCGAACCACTGGTGCGCGAGCTCGTGCGCCATCACCTGGGCGTAGGCGCGCTTCTGCCCGATCGGCGCGCTCTTCTCGTCGACCAACAGGAGCCACTCGGAGAACGTGATCGCGCCGGCGTTCTCCATCGCGCCGTCGCGATCGGGCACCGCGAGGACGTCGAGCTTCTCGTAGGGATACTCGGTGCCGAACCAACGCTCGAGGGTCGCGAGGATGTCTCCGGTGTTGGCGAGCGCGTACGCGAGGCGCTTGCCTTGCCCCTTGGCCGCGACGCCGCGGAGGGGCAGGGGGCGCTTGCGGATCTCGTTCGGCGGAATGTCCTTTGAGGACACCACGTCGAGCGGTCCGACGGCCCACGCGAGGAGGTAGGTCGGGAGCGGCTTCGTCGTCGCGAACGTCGTGACACCGTCCTTCTGCGAGAGCACGGGCGTGTTGGCGATCGCGACGGCGTCGCCCGACGTGCGCAAGGTCACGTCGAACGGTGTCTTGAAAGCGGGCTCGTCGAAGCAGGGGAACGCGCGGCGCGCATCGATCGCCTCGAACTGGGTGAACGCGTAGAACGCGCCTTGCCGCTCGACGCGATAGAGGCCGCGGAGCGCGCGGTGGTAGTCCGCGTCCCACTCGAGGTGGATCGTCGCCTCGCCCGCAGCGAGGGGGACGTCGGCCACGAGCGAGGAGACGCCGCCGGGGGCGCGCTGCGTCCAGGTGGCGGCACCGGTGGTGGCGCCCTGTCGTACGGTCGCGCGCGTGACGCGCAGATCACGGCCGTGCATCCACAGCACCGTGCGGGCGTGCGCCAGCGTCACCGTGACGTCGACCTCGCCGTGGAAGGTCTCCTTCGTCGGATCGATCGAGAGCGACAGCGCGTAGTGCCTCGGCCGCACGTCCGAAGGAAGGCGACCGGTCGGTGGCGCGAGCTCCGGCGGTGTCGGGACCGGTCCGAGCGACGGGGGCGCCGTCGCGGCCTTCGGCGCGGCCACGGGCGTGACCGCGGGGCCTTCGGTCGCAGGACCAACGCAGCTCGCGAGCAGGAAGAGAGCGAAGAAAGCGAGTCGGCGCACGGGGCCGCGAGCTTCGCGTCCCGCGCCTCGCGTGGCAACTGCGGAGGTTCCTGTCTCGCTCGGCTTCCACTTCGATCGCTGACGAGGCCGGAGGTGCACGCGACATCGTCAGCGGCAGGTGTGGTTCGCACCGTCGGCGTCGGCGTCGCAATCGAGGCCCGCGCAGCAAGGGTTCGAGACACAGCCGAACGTGTTGCACGCGGTGCCCGCGGCCTGACAGATGCGCACTGCGATCTCGGCTTCGCCGCTCGCACCGAACTCGTCGATGACGACCACGCCGTCGAAGGGCAGCGACGAGCATCCGAGGACCGAGAACGCCTGCGATCCCCACTACGAAGAAGGATCGCATCGCAGTGCAGCTCCTGGCCCGCAGCTTCGCGCGCGGCGCTCGTCGTGGCAACCTGCGCATCGCTTCGGTGCTGCTCGAATCGTCGGCGCGCGCACCATCAGACGCGTCAGCGCCCCGCGCTCGGTGCTCGGTCCGTGAGGTCCTCGGCGACGGGCGGCCGACGAGCGAGCGCGCAGGTCTCGTGCCACAGACTGGTGATGGGCCCGGTCGTAGTGGCCGTTCTGGCCGACCCCGCGGCCACGCCGAGCCCGATCAACATCGGAACGATGAAGAACCCCCAGACGAGCACCCAGATCTGCGGCTGCACCGTGCGGCGCCGGGGCGGTGGCCAAGCGCGCAGCGGTCTGCTCTCCTTGCAGGAGTAGTGTACGCGGAGAGCAGGGGGCGATGCGCAGTTTCATTCTTTCGGTCGCGGTGCTCGCGGGTTGCAGCAGCGAGACACCGCCGGTGAGTCCGACCGCGGATGCGGGCACGACCTGCCCTCCGGTCTGCGGGCGCGACGCTTCGGTGGCCAAGTGCAGCGACGTGACGAAGGTCCAGAGCTGCCCGCAGCACCCCTGCATGGCCCAGGTACCGCAGAGCGGTGACGTGAGCACGTTGCGCATCGGCCGGCAGCTCCCGGTCGCACCGGCGTCGCTGGTCACCATCACGCGCACGGCGATCGACCCCAACGTGAACCCCACCTGCTTCAACGCAGGACGCGACGCCTTCAACTGGCTCCTGCGCATCGACAAGAAGGCCAACACGCTCACCACCGGCGGCGCGCGTCCGTCGGCCGACGGGAAGGTCTACAAGTTCCTCGACGAGGACGTCGACGGCACGCAGCTCGCCGCGCTGTGCCCGGCCTTCGTCGGCGCGCCGCTCAGCCTCCGCCCGAAGACGATCGCGTTCAAGCCGGGAGCGAACGGCAAGTACGCGAGCGAGGCGATCGACAAGGTCAACATCCCGATCTACTCCGAGTCGATCCCTATCGTGCTGCCGCTCTCCGAGGTCCGCTTCAGTGAAGTGCAGCTGTCTGCCGACGGCACCTGCGTCGGCAGCTGGGAGCGCGACTACTGGTGCGACGAGGGCTCGCTCGGCTGGAAGACCGCGGGCGTGATCGACGGAAAGATCCTCGTGTCCGACGCCGACCAGGTGCCGGTGAAATCGGTCGGCTGCCAGAGCCTGTGCGCGATCCTGGTGAACGACGCGACCAAGACCGATCCCATGACGAAGACGTGCAAGAAGAACCCGGACGGCACGTACCCGGAGCTCGGCGACACGTGTCTCGGCGGCACCGGCTGCAAGAACGCGTGGCAGCTCCGTTCGAGCTTCGCGGCGTACGGCGTCACGGGCCAGTAGCGTCTCACCGATCCGGGCGACGCCGCGCGGTCGCCCGTTCGCGCAGCGCCTTTCGCCAACGACGCACGAACGCGAGACGCTGCGCGATGAGCGTCGCGAGCCCCGCGAGGATCATCACCACCAGGTTGATCGCGAGCTGGAGCGCTGCACCGCGCAGCTCGGCTCCTTCGTGATACGCGGCCGCGACCCCGATGTTCGCCGCGGCGGGGATCGTCGTGACGCTGATGAAGACGCCGATCAGAGCGCCGGGCTTCGCGGTCGTCAGCGAGAACATCCCTGCCACGCCGGCGAGCAGCGCGATGATCGCCGCGAACGCGTCCGGACGGGAGATGAACATCGTCTGGGGGTGCGCGGTGACCACCGTCGGTGCGATGTCGAGCCGCCGGAGGAGCAGCGTGAAGAGACCCGAGGCGAGGATGCCGACGGTGAAGCCGACGACGAGCGCCGCCGCGGAACGGAGCGCGAGGACCGGTCGCCGTTGGACGATCGCCACGCACAACCCCGCGAGGGGACCGAACTCCGGACCGACGACCATCGCGCCGATGATCAACACGACCGAGTCGGTGAGGATCCCGACGGCAGCGATCATCGTGGCGAGCACCATGAACAGCGCGAACGAGAGCGACAGGTCGGCGCTCTCCGACGTCTTCGCGGTCAGCTCCTCCCAGATGACGGCGTCGCTCACGGAGCCCGCGGCGTGCTTCTCGGCATCGTCGGCGGCGCGCGACATGGAGACGTCGATGGCGTCCGCGCTGATCGTGCCGTGCTCGTCGCAGCCGAGGCCGTGGAGCGTGGCGAAGACGACGCTCGCGTCCTCGCGCGCGACGTCGCACGTCACGAGGTCGCCGTCCGGCTTCCGCGCGGCCCCGGGCAAGTGGACGATGTTGATGACCGAGCGGGACTGGGTCAGGTAGACGAGGACGCGCGCCGCGAGCTCCGGCGGCGCGACGACGCGCATGTGGAGCACGGATCAGCCCCGGAGGCTCTCGGGCATGTTCGCGAGCGTCCACGTCGCAACGGTGAACGCGTCGGCCGTCGCCTCGAGCTCGTCGCGGATGACGTTGTCGAGGACGTCGTTCACCGTGTGGTGGAAATCGAAGTAGCGCGTCGCGTCCTGCCGCAGATCGAAGAACGGCACGCCGAGCTGACGCAGCGGTCCGATGTCGACGCCGCCGCGCGACGCACCCGGATCGAGCGCGATGCCGAAAGGCGCGAGGGCACCCGCGAGTCGCTCCGCGGCGCCGGTGGTGCGCGCACCGGGCGGGACACGCAGCGCCCACGGACGGCCGTCGCCCTGATCTGCCTCGAGCGCGACGGAGTGACGCCCGGCTTCGGCGGCGTGCGCCGTCGCGTAGTCCCTCCCTCCGCCGGAACCGAGCTCCTCGTTCGCGAAGAGCACGATCCGCACGGTACGTCGCGGTCGCGTCGGGAGCGCTGCGAGACGACGGCCCACCTCGATCGCGATCGCGCAGCCGGCGCCGTCGTCGAGCGCGCCGGTGCCGAGGTCCCACGAATCGAGGTGCGAACCTACCAGCACGATCTCGTCCGCGAGGTCGGTGCCAGGCAGCTCGGCGAGGAGGTTGTGCGACGTGCCGACCGGCAGCGGTGCGCAGTCGAGCGTGAGCGCGAAGCGAACGTCGCTCGACGATGGCGCTTCGAGGAGGCGGCGGAGCACACCGGCATCAGGGATCGACAGCGCTGCTGCGGGGATCTGCGGCGCACCGGGCTCGTACCACAGCGCCCCGGTGTGGGCGGCGCGCAGCGAGTCGGTCCCGATCGACCGCACGAGACACGCCACCGCGCCGAGCCGTGCTGCGCGCGAGGGACCCGAGGTCCGCACGACGGAGCCGGCGTTGTACCCCGTGCCCTCGCGAAGACGCGGCATCACCGCGTCGAGGAAGACGATCTTCCCCTCGACGTCGTGGCGCGCGAGTTGGTCGAGCGCTTCGAGCGACTCGACCCGGACGACGGGCGCTTCTACCGGAGACTGCGCCGTCCCGACGCTCCCTCCGAGCGCGCTCAGCACGACGGAGCGCCTGTGCGTGGTGATGATCTCCCCCGCCTCGTGCCCGCGCCGCCACATCGTGGCCGCGACCGGCTCGCGACGAACGTTCGAGAGGCCCGCCTCGGCAAGCGCGCGCTCGGCCCACTGCTCCGCAGCGCGCTCGCCCGGTGTCCCCGGGAAGCGCGCGCCGACTTCATCGGTCAGCGAGCGGACGGTCTCCCATGCGCGTCCCTGCCCCCGCGTGCGGAGCGCCGCCTCGATCGCGGAGAAACCCGGGAGCGGCTCGATCGTCGACATCGGCGCACGTTACTGTCCGAGCAGGCGCGCGTGAAGCAGCCAGGAGCGCTAACGTTCTCGGCGTGACGTTCGACGGCGATCGCCTCGACGCGCGGGATCCCGAGCTGATCGCGCGCTTGCTCCCTGCCGTGCGCGCGTTCAACGCGCACTACCTCCGGCTGCGCGTGCGCGGTCGCGAGCACATCCCCGACGGCCCCGCGCTGTTCGTCGCGAACCACAACGGCGGCATCGCGGGGCCCGATCTCCTGTGCACCCTCGGCACCCTGTGGGAGGAGCGCGGGCCGCACGCGCCGGTGCACGCGCTCGCCCATGACTTCGCGATGCGGCAGTTCACGCCGCTCGGTCGCCTGTTGCAGCGCTTCGGGGCGATCCGCGCCTGCCAGGAGAACGCCGTGCGCGCGCTCGAGGCCGGTGGTCAGGTGCTCGTGTACCCGGGCGGCGATCTCGACGCGTATCGTCACGCGTCGCGGCGTGACGAGATCGTCTTCGGCGCGCGCAACGGCTTCGTCCGCGTGGCGCGGCAGACAGGGGTGCCGATCGTGCCGATCGTCGCGCACGGCGCGCACCGCAGCGGGGTGGTCCTGACGGAGGGGGAGTGGCTCGCGCAGAAGGTGGCGCTCG
>JBKJQC010001100.1:0-5302 GCA_046593995.1 Polyangiales bacterium | reverse complement strand
GCGACGGCGTCCGTGAGGAGACCGCCACGATCGAAGCCGATGTACCCAGGGGGAGCGCCGATCAGGCGCGAGATGGTGTGCGCCTCCATGTACTCGGACATGTCGAAGCGGACGAACCCGATGCCGAGCGACTTCGCGAGCTGTTTCGCGAGCTCGGTCTTTCCGACGCCGGTCGGGCCGGTGAAGAGGAACGAGCCGATCGGCTTCTCGCCGCTGCGGAGGCCTGCGCGCGCGAGCTTGATCGCCTGCGACACCTCTTTGACTGCGTCGGACTGGCCGAAGATGACGCGCTCGAGATCGCGCTGGAGGTTCTTGAGGCCCTCCTTGTCGTTGGTGGAGACCTCCTTCGGGGGGATCTGCGCCATGCGCGAGACGACCGCTTCGATCGCGGCGACGTCGACGACGATCTTCGGGAGCTCGACCTCGATGTCGTCGGCGCCGTCGTCCGCGTCTTTGCCCTTCGCCTCCGCGCCCTTCTCGGCCTTCGGCGCGGCCATCTTCGAGACGTCGGACAGCGAGGCGACACCGGCGGCGAGCTTCGCGGCGGCACCGGCTTCGTCGATCAGATCGATCGCCTTGTCCGGCAGCTTGCGGTCGTGGAGGTACTTCGCGGAGAGCGTGGCCGCGGCCTCGAGCGTCGCCTTCGGGTAATGCACGCCGTGGAACGACTCGTACCTCGGGCGGAGACCCTCGAGGATCTGGATCGTCTCCTCGACGGTCGGCTCGCCGACCTCGATCTTCTGGAAGCGACGGGAGAGCGCGCGATCGCGCTCGAAGTGCGTGCGGAGCTCGGCGAACGTCGTCGAGCCGATGCAGCGGAGGCGACCGGACGACAGCGCCGGCTTCAGGAGGTTCGCGGCGTCGAGCGTGCCGCCGCTCGCGGAGCCGGCGCCGAGCACCGTGTGGATCTCGTCGATGAAGAGGATCGCCTGCGGCCGCTTCTGCACGGCCTTGATCACGCCCTTCATACGCTCCTCGAAGTCGCCGCGGAAGCGCGTTCCGGCGACGAGGGCGCCCATGTCGAGCGCGAAGATCTCGGCGTCCTTGATGGCGGCCGGGACCTCACCGCGCTGGATCTTCCACGCGAGACCTTCGACGATCGCCGTCTTGCCGACGCCCGCGTCGCCGACCAGGAGCGGGTTGTTCTTGCGGCGGCGCGCGAGGATCTGGATCGTGCGATCGATCTCTTTCGCGCGGCCGATCAGCGGGTCGATGCGCCCTTCGGCGGCTTCCTTCACCAGGTCGAGGCAGAAGGCCTGCAGCGGATCCTTCTTCTCCTTCTTGGCACCGGGGCGCTCGTCCATCTCGTCGTCGCTCTCGCCGCCTGCGCCGCTCGCGCCTGACAGCCTCGCGTCGTCGTCGTCGTCGCCGATCTTCGAGACGCCGTGGGAGACGTACTGCACGACGTCGAGCCGCGTGACGCCCTGTTCGTCGAGGAGCGAGACGGCCATCGAGTCGCGCTCGCTGAAGATGGCGATCAGGAGATCGCTCGGGACGACCATCTCCTTGTCGGCGCCCTGTGCATGCATGAGCGCGCGGCGCACGACGCGCTGCACGCCGAGCGACGCAGACGGGATGACCTCGTGCTTGGCGGCCGGCATCTCCTCGTCGAGGTATTTGTTCAAGCTCTTCTTCAGAGCGTCGACGTCCGCGCCGGCGTGCTTGAGCACCTTGGCCGTGCCCGCGTCGAAGCACAGGGAGAGCAGGACGTGCTCGACCGTCATGTACTCGTGCCGGCGACGCGCGGCCTCGCTCTGCGCGTGATTCAGCGCGATCTCGACTTCGACGGACATCTGCATCGTTCAGGTTCTCTTTCGTTCGCGCTGCCCGTGAGAGGCCGGTGAGAAGCAACCGTGAGAAGTCATGATGCGCACGATCGCGGAGACGTCACTCCTCGGGCTCGGCCGTGACGCGCAGCGGGAAACCGGACTTCCGCGCGTGCTTCGTCACCTGGTCGACCTTCGTCTCGGCGACGTCCTTCGGATAGAGGCCGGCGACGCCGCTGCCCTTGTAGTGGACCGAGAGCATGATGTGCGTCGCCTCCGACTCGTCCTTGTCGAAGAAACGCATCAGCATCTCGATGACGAACTCGCGCGTCGTGTAGTCGTCGTTGTGGAAGATGACCTTCCAGCGCTTCGGGCGCTGGACCTTCTTGACGCGTTCGACGACGAGCTCGCCCTCTCCATCCGGCGAGTCGGGCGTGTCCGGCGTGCCGGGACGGTTCGGTTCGTTCGGGGGCATGTCGCTTCCGGAGGGTAGGCGTCGGCGCCCGGTCTGGAACCCTGGAGATGCACGGCGATGTGCGCAAGGTGCGGTTTTCGGACGGAATGGAGCCTGCTAGCCTTGATTCTGTAAACGCAGAATCTATAGTACGGTTCACTCGGGCCGCCGTGAGGCCCCTACCGTCGAGGAGCCTGGCACCATGATGAACGCGATGGACACGGACCCTCAGGCCCCCACCACCGTCGAGCCGCCGCCCGGTCCGGTGGTCGCTGCTGCGAACGCTCGCGTGCCGAAGCCTGGGAAGGGACGCATCGACCTCCCTCGCGACGGCGCCGCGATCCTCGACGCGCGAAGCAAGGCGCGAGCTCGGCTCCACGACGCGATCCCCGAGGGGTACGCCCCTTGGCTCCACCTCGCGGGCACGCTCAGCGTCGGCGTCGTGCCCTTGGTGGTGGGCACGGTGCTGCTCCGCACGCCGACGTGGATCGAGTGGCTCGCGGTTCCGATCACCTTCGTCGCCGCGAACCTCTTCGAGCACTGGGCGCACAAGCACTTGCTCCATCACCGCACCAAGGGCGCGGAGATCCTCTACGACCGCCACACGCCCGAGCACCACATGGTCTTCGGGTACGACGACATGGCCGTGCGCAGCTGGCAGGAGCTCAAGCTCGTGCTCATCCCGGCGTTCGGCGTCGCAGGGATCGTCTCGATGATGATCCCGCTCGCCGTCGGGCTCGGCTACCTGCTCGGGTGGAACGTCGGTCTGCTGTTCATGATGACCGCGGCGCTCTACGTCGTGGGCTACGAGCTCTCTCACCTGAGCTACCACCTGCCGCCGGACTCCTTCATCGGGAAGCTGGGTCTCGTGCGCGTCCTCCGCGAGCAGCACCGCCGCCACCACCACCCGCGGCTGATGCAGAAGTGGAACTTCAACGTCACGATCCCCTTCGGCGACTGGCTGCTCCGCACGTCGGTGCCGCGCGAGGTGCTCGAGAAGACGCTCGCGCAGGATCGCGGAGAGACCGCCGACGCCTAATCGCGCAGTCGGCTCCCGTAACCGACGAAGGGGGCGGCTGCGTGATGGGGCGCGCCCGCGGCTGCGGGATTCCGAAGGGCGACGTCGCGATGCTCGTCGTCGTCGCGCTCCTCAGTCTGCGGCGGCGTCGGGCGCCGAGATCTCGCACGCAGCCGTGTTCTCGATGACCCACTTCCCCATGGGACAGGTCGCGCGGATCGCGTAGTCGTGCCCGGTCCCGCAGGGGAAGAAGCACGAGAGCCCGGCGCGACACGGCACGCCCTTCACCGGGCGGTAGTCAGGACAGGCGGGCGGCACGATCGCTCCCTCGCTCGCGACGTCGGAGATGGGCTCCGCGTCGTCCTCCAGCTCGGAGGTGTCGGCGGTCGCGTCCGATGGGCCCGCGTCGATCCGCGCGTTCGTGATCTTCGCGCTGCACGCGCCGCATCCCACGATCACGGCGACGAGGCCGAACGCGAGGAGGAGCCTTGGGACCGGGTTCCACACGCCCTTGGCGTAGCACGACCCTCCTGCACCGGCGCAGGCCATGTGGCGAGGCTTGGTGGGGCCGCGCCCCGCGCACGAAGAAGTGACCATGGCGAAAGCGTGATGGAGCCCCCACGTTCTCGTGAGGGCGCCGCCCCCACGGAGAATGAATGAGCGGCCCCGAACGTTCACCCACATCGACGGCGGACCGACGCAAACGGGTGATGGCGGGGACGGGAAGGGAGCATCCAGGCACCATGGTGATCGAATCGTTTCTCGAGCTCCGGCCCGACCCTCGACCGACTGCGCGAACGCACGGTGTCGACGATCAGTCGCCCCTCGTCGACGACGAGTCGCCCCTCGACGCCGAGGAGCGGGATGGGCCGGTCTCGCTCCGCGGGCGCGTCCTCGATGCCATCCTGCTCTGGCGGCGCGAGCTCGAGAGTGACCAGCTCCTCGCGACGGACGAGCCTACGGCAGCGCCCGAAACGTGAGGTCTCACGTGCTAGCGTCGGCGGCACATGGCCGATCTCGCGCATGCCCGTGATCTCTGCGCGTTCCTCGATGCGAGCCCGTCTCCGTACCACGCGGTCGACGAGACGAAGCGCCGCCTCCTCGCCGCCGGGTTCAGCGAGCTGCGCGAGCTCGACGAGTGGACGCTCCGCCCCGGATCCGCGCACTTCGTCACCCGTGCCGACGCCTCGATCGTCGCCTTCCGCGTAGGTGAGCGGTCTCCCGTGGAAGCCGGCTTCCTCGTGATCGGCGCCCACACCGACAGCCCCAACCTCCGACTGAAGCCGCAGCCCGCGACGGGCAAGGAGGGGTACGCGCAGCTCGCGGTCGAGATCTACGGAGGCGTGCTGCTCCACACCTGGCTCGATCGCGATCTCGGCGTCGCCGGGCGACTGATCGTCGAGGAGCCCGACGGGACGCTCGCACGCAAATCCGTCCGTATCGACGCACCGGTGGCGCGCGTCGCGAGCCTCGCGATTCATCTCGACCGCGAGGTGAACGACAAGGGCCTGATCCTCAACAAGCAGAACCACATGGCGCCGATCATCGGGCTCGGCGAGGGCAAGCATGCGACGGAGGGCCTCCTCCGCGAGCTCTCCACCCAGGCCGGCAGCGACTTCGCGCGGCTCCGGGGGTTCGACCTCGGTCTCTACGACATCAACAAGGCGACGCTCGCCGGGCAAGACGAGGCCTTTGTCTTCTCCGGTCGCCTCGACAACCTCGCATCGTCGCACGCCGCCGTCTCCACGATCGTCGCGTCGAGGACGAGCGCCGCGACGCAGGTCGTCGCGCTCTTCGATCACGAAGAGGTCGGGAGCGAGTCGGCGCAGGGCGCGGCCGGGCCGATGCTGCGCGACGTGCTCGGTCGGATCGTCGACGCCACTGAGCCGACGACGCGCTCCGCGTTCGCGCGCGTGATGGCCGCGAGCTTCTGTGTCTCGGCCGACATGGCGCACGCGGTACACCCGAACTACGCGGACAAGCACGAGGGAACGCACATGCCGAAGCTCGGCAAGGGACCCGTCGTGAAGAGCAACGTGCAGCAGCGCTATGCGACCGACGGCG
>JBKJQC010001068.1:0-10510 GCA_046593995.1 Polyangiales bacterium | reverse complement strand
ACTGCTCGTCGTCGTCCGGATCCTCGACCCAGACGTTGGTGCGGCTCAGCTCCTTGCCGGCGAGCTTCGCGACGACCTCGTAGCGGCCGTCGAACTCGGGATCGAACTGGAAGTCGGCGCTGGCGAAGCCGACGCGCTCCTTGTCGGTGACCTCGATCGACTTCTGGATCGTCTTCACGACCTTGTCGTCGGGATCCTCGAGGTCGAACGTGATCTCGTGCTTGCCCGGCTTGAGGCCGAAGAGCATCGCCACGACGGGGACGCGCGCGACGCCGTCCACGGCTTCGACGGCCTTCTTGTTGCCGAAGATCGCTGCCGTCGTCATCAGGTTCGGGTCCTTGTGGACCGCGAGGCCGGACGTGAGGAACAGCTCCGCGCGCGGCTGCGAGCTGCGCGACTTCACGTAGTCGGAGAGCGTCTTCTCCATCGGGTGCGGCGTGCCCGCCATCACCGCGCGGATGTCACCGACGATCGAGGCGCTCGAGATCTGCCCCGTGACGTTCATCCCGCCGGTGAAGAGGATGGCGTGGTTCACGCCGACGACGCGCGGTCGTCCGTCCGCGCCGAGATGGACGACGGGACCGCCCGAGAACCCGGGATACACCGCGGCGTCGTAGAGGAGGACGCGCGCGCCCAGCAGATCGACGACGCCCGACGCGATGCCTTCCGACACGCCCCACGAGAGCGCCCACATGCCGCCGCCCGTGTGACCGAGCGCCCAGACCTTGCGACCGACCTGCGGCTCGCCGGGCTCCAGCGGGAGCGGCGGGACCTCGGGGAGGGGGACCTTCGGCCTGAGGATCGCGACGTCGCGCACCTCGTCGATCTTCACGACCTCGGCGCCGACCTGCCGTCCGCCCTTGGTCGTGATCAGCAAGCGATCGGGCGTGAAGACCACGTGCGCCGCGGTCACGATGAAGCCGCCTTCGATCATGAAGCCGGTGCCATGCGGGCTCGGCTCCTTCCGAAGCGAGACGTCGACGATGGTCTTCGGAGCCTTCGGGATGAGGCCGAGCTCCTTCATCGTCATCTTCTTCTCGAGCTCCATGTCCTCGCGGTCGTCGTTGAGGACGGCGACGACCGAGGGGCAGACGGCGTCGAAGACGGCCTGCGTGCTGTTGAGCGGTTCGGGCGCCTTCGGCTGCGGGGTGGCACCACCGCAGGCGGCCATCGAGGCGGCGAGGGAGAGGACGAGGGCGAGCGAAGAGATTCGACGACGCATCGCGCGCGAGGCTACCAGAACCGTTCGGTGAACGGGGCGCGTCCCGGTAGACCGGATTGAACACGGAGGCACGGAGGCACGGAGGTTGGAGAGTACTGCCGATCGCGACCGCGCCCCCTCGTCGCTCGTCGACGCGATCCGATCCTCGCGCCGAGTCCCCCGCCTCCCCGTCTTTCTCTGTCTTGCTGGGTGCGCGGTCCGGGGAGCAAGCGAGCGTGGCGAAGACCTCGGAGAGAGCGTGCGGCAGCACTTCACGGACCTCCGAGCCTCCGTGCCTCCGTGTTCAATCGATCAGGTACGCCGAGCTCGAGAAGCGAGATCGTTGAGTCAGCTCGCGACGCGGGAGCGCTTACCCACGAACGTCAGGCGGGCGAGCCACGCCTTCGGGGAGCGCTCGCGGCTCTCGAAGTGGCTCCGGCCGATCGACTCCACGACCCATCGCGTCGAGAAGGTGCTTTCGATCGCGTCGCGCGTGACGCGGCGCGGGCCCCCCCAGTCGGGCTCCTCGTTGCTGAAGCAGAGGAGGTGCAGCACCGACCCGAGCTGCGCGACGTCTCCGACGCTCCGTTCGTAGACGACGCGCCCAGCGTCCGACAGGCCGTGGAACAGCCCGCAATCGAGGAAGGTGTCGAACTTCACGGCGAGGCGCGGGAGGTCGAGGGCGTCGTGGAGCCGGAGCTCGAGCCGCACGTCGCGCGCGAGCGCCTTGCTCCGCGCGCGGGTCAGCGCGCGCGCCGAGAGATCGATCCCCCACGTCTCGAGCCCGGTCGCGGCGACGTGCAGCGCGACCTCGCCGGTGCCGCACCCGAGATCGAGGACCCGTCCCGTGATCGCACCTTCGGCGACGAGCTTCACGAAGGGCGCCTGCGGCCGGCCGACCTCCCACGGAGGCGTTCCGTCGTACGCCTGGTCGAAGGGGTTCATGCCGTCAGCATGTCACGACGGAGGGGCGATCGCGGCACGGAAGATCATCCCGCTGCCGTCGACGCTGTAACGCGCCGTGCTCCCGGGTACGAACGCCGACGAGCCCTTGCGCAGCACCAACGTCCCCTCGTCGTCGGTCACGTTCGCGGATCCCTCGGTGCAGAGCAGGATCTCCGGGCCCCATGGCCGAGCTCGCAAGCCCGGCCGTATCCGGGAGAGACGAAACGCTCTCGCGGGCGTGTCCCATACGTCCTCGTGATCGGAGAGCGCGCGCGCTTGCACGCGGGGTGGCGCGTCATCGCGGAAGTCGACGATCCGCAAGAGCTCGTCGACGTCCACGTGCTTCGGCGTGAGGCCGCCGCGGAGGACGTTGTCGCTGTTGCCCATGATCTCGATGCCCACGCCCTCGAGGTACGCGTGGAGGTTCCCCGCATCGAGGTAGATCGCCTCTCCCGCCTGGAGGTGCACGAGGTCGAGCAAGAGCGCGCTCACGACCCCTGGATCGTCGCCGTGGAGCGCGCCGATGCGGAGCGCCCAGCGACACTCCTCCGCGAAGTCGCCGCCGCCGTCCGCGATGCGCGCGCACGCTTCGAGCGTCGGACGCACGAGGTCGATGCGCGCGTCGACGGGAGTGCGCATCAGCATCGTGAACGCGGAGCGGAGATCGCCGCGCGAGAGCTGCGTGCGGAGCCCTGCGAGTGCTTCGCCCGCGCCCGCCCCAGCGAGCGCCTCGAAGAGCTCTCGGGTCCGCGCGACCGCTCGGAAACCGGAGAGCGCCACGAAGGGACCGAGCGCGCAGAGGAGCTCGGGCTTCGCGTTCGGATCCTTGTAGTTGCGGAACGGCGCGTCGCGCGGCACGCCCTTCGACTCCTCCGCGTCGAAGCCCGCGCGTGCCTGCTCGTCGCTCGGATGGACCTGCAGCGAGAGCGGCTGCGCGGCCGCGAGCACCTTGAGGAGGAACGGCAGGCGCGGCCCGAACTCGCGGACGGTCGCGTCGCCGAGCTCGGCCTCGGGAGCGAGCGCGATACGGTCGAGGAGGGTGCGCCGTTCATCGCCCCGGATCGTGGTCGACGGCGCGCTCGGATGGGCTCCCATCCACAGCTCGGCCTCCGGATGCACGGTGACCGAGCGTCCCTGCAACGACGCGATCGCGTCGTGGGAGCCCCAGGCGTAGCGCTGCACGACGTTCTCGAGCAGATCCATCGCGGCTCCCATTGCACGACGGGAGCGCCGGCACCACGTTGCCGTGTCCGATGTCGATGAAGCCCAACACCGAGCTCTGCGTGGAGAACATCGACGATGCCGTCGGCATGATGCTCCCGCGCTTCGCGCGCGACGTGGTCGTCGGCGCGCTCGGCGGCCCGCCGCCCGTGCGTCCGGACGTCGCCGGAGGAGAGCACCTCGCGGCCACGTTCGTGACCATCCGCCGGCGCACGAGCCTCGATCCGCGCACGCTCCAAGGGTGCATCGGCACGCTCGAGCCTCGACGCGGTCTCCTCGACGACGTCGCGCACAACGCGCTCGGGGCTGCGTTCGCCGATCCGCGCGCGACGAGCCTCACCCTCGCCGAGGCGCTCTCCCCCGAGACGGGCCTCGCGTTCGAGGTGACGCTCCTCGGCGCGCTCGAGCCGATCACCTTCTCGGACGAAGCGAGCGCGCGCGCGGCGCTCCGCCCGGGCATCGACGGGGTCGTGCTGCGCGCCTTGGGCCGTCGTGGGACGTTCCTGCCGCAGGTGTGGGACAGCCTCCCGGAGCCGCGCGAATTCCTCGACAACCTCAAGCTGAAGGCGGGTCTGCCGGAGTCGTTCTGGTCACCGGAGGTCGAGCTCCTCCGCTACGCGACGAAGAAGTGGACCTGCGCCGCGCCGTGACGATCAGCGTGCGCGGTCACGACCGCGCGAACAACGATCGCAGCGATACGCGTCGTAGCTCCCCCTCGCCACGCTGCACGTCCGCTTGCATGGCCGCGAGGCGTCCCTCCGCGGGGCCTATGGTCCAGCACTCGTCGGCGCCGAGCTCTTCGAGCGGACGCCCCTCGACGTTGAGCGCGCAGATGTCGCGTAGCTCGTGCGCCCCCGCTTCGTCCTCTTCGATCCAGCGGAGCGGGAGCCCCTGCGTCCGACATACATAAGGGCGTGATGCGTAGACGCGACACGCGCCCTCGGCGTCGAGAAAGGCGCAGCGTCCGACCGCGTGCGGCGTCGCCTCCGCGAGGAGCGCGCCGTGCGCCTGGACGATGGCGTCCGCCTCCACCTCGAAGACGGTGAGGTCGTCGACGCAGCAGCCGCTGCACCCCTTCCGGCAGTGGAGTCGAGCTTCGTGCCCGCGCGCCACTGGCGCGGCCATGGCGTCCACGGCCGCATGCAGCCGCGCCACCTGCCGCGCGACTTGGCCGAGCACGCGGAGCGAGACCGTAGGCTTGCGCACGGCAGAAACGTAATCCCGACGTCCCGAATGCGGAACCGGCGCAATCGATCGCGCCGAGCATCATCCACTGAACGATGGCTTCATCTGGAGCGAGCGTCGCGATCGGCGGCCTGACCGACACCGGACGCGTCCGCGAGCACAACGAAGATGCGTTCCTCGTCGTCGATCTCGACACGTTGCAGCCGTGCACCTCGACCGCGACGTGCACCGTCGGAGACCGGGGAATCCTGCTCGCCGTGTCCGACGGGATGGGTGGAGCCAAGGCCGGAGAGATCGCGAGCGCGATGTCGCTCGACGCGCTCGCGGAAGAGCTCGAGCAGGACGGTGGCACGACGGGGGTCCCCGATCGCCTCCGTCGCGTCGTGGTCCGCGCGAGCCGTCGGGTGAACCAGGCGGCCCAGAGACCAGACCGCCGCGGCATGGGCGCGACGCTCACCGCCGCGCTCTTCTGCGGCGGCGTCGTCCACCTCGCGCAGATCGGAGACTCCCGCGCCTACCTGCTCCGCAATGGCGAGATCCGCCAGGTGACCCACGACCAGAGCTACGTGCAGATGCTCGTCGACGAAGGCCTGATGACGCCGGAGGAGGCCGAGACCTCGCCGCAGAAGAACGTCATCCTCCAGGTGATGGGCCAACCCAAGGATCCGAAGGTCGAGCTCGGGAAGCTCGCCGTCCGCTCCGGCGACCGCCTCCTGCTCTGCTCCGACGGACTGACCAACGCGGTCCCCGACCAGGACATCGCGAAGATCGCCTTCGGCTCCGGTCCGCTCGACGTGATCTGCAAGGCGCTCGTCGATGCTGCCAATGCGGCCGGAGGACCCGACAACATCACGGTGGTGCTCGCGGTCATCGCCTGACACGAGCGGCCGACGGTCTGCGGCTCACAGTCAGCGGTCTTCGAGCCGAAAACCGTAGACCGTAGACGGTCATCCGCAGCGAACGCCGGTCCCTCCGAGTCCGCAGTAGCCGTCGGGGTTCTTCGCGAGGTACTGCTGGTGGTACTCCTCGGCGTAGTAGAACGGTGCCGAAGAGACGATCTCGGTCGTGATCGGATCGTGGCCGGCCTCGGCGAGGGCGCGCTGGTAGCGATCGCGTGAGGCCTCGGCTGCGCTCTTCTGGGCGTGCGCCGCGTCGGGGTCGTTCACCACGATGACGCTGCGGTACTGGGTGCCGGCGTCGTTCCCCTGCCGCATGCCCTGCGTCGGATCGTGGCTCTCCCAGAACACCCGGAGTAGCTCGTCGAAGCTCACGATCTTCGGATCGTAGACGACCAGCACGACCTCGGTGTGACCGGTCCTGCCGCTGCAGACCTCGCGGTAGGTCGGGTTCTCGGTGTGACCGGCGGCATATCCGACCGCCGTCGTGTACACGCCCGCCATCGTCCAGAACTTCCGCTCGGCCCCCCAGAAGCACCCCATACCGAAGAGCACGGACTGCAGCCCGTCACGGAACGGACCCACGAGCGGCGCTCCGTTGACGAAGTGCTGGCTCGGGACGGGGATCTTCTCCGCGCGCCCGGGGAGCGCCTCGGCCTTGGAGGGGATCTTCGACTTGCTCGAATCGGCGAACGACATGGGGGGATCGTACGTCGTCCCGCAGCGGGTGTTCACGGGAAGAGGTCTAGGGTCTAGGGTCTAGGGTCTAGGGTTCGAGAATGGACGAGGCGCAGACGAGACGAGAGGCGGAGAACGAGACGAGAGGCGCAACCAAGGACGAGCCGAGAGGCGGGCCGCGCTCTCGTCTCGCCCGCTCTTTCTCGTCTCGGACCCTAGACCCCAGACCCTAGACCCTAGACCTCTTCCGATCAGCCGCGGCGAATCGGGAGATACTTCGGCTGCCACCGCCGGCCACGGACGGTAGCCTCCCACTCCGCGAGCGGGCGGGCGGCGAGCAGGCTCACGCCGTCGGCGATCGCGCGGGCGACGACGGCCGCGGCGACCTTTGTCGAGGCCTCCTGCAGCTCGGCGATCGGCGGGTAGATGCGGCCGGCGGCGAGGTGCTTCTCGGCGACGTAGTCTGCGAGCGCGTACGCGGCGTCGATGACCATGCCGTCGGTGATCGACTTCGCCTCGGCGACGATCGCCCCGAACCCGAGCCCCGGGAAGATGAACGCGTTGTTCCCCTGGCCGATCGGGTGCTCCTTCTCCTCGTGGACGACCGGCGCGAAGGGGCTGCCCGTCGCGACGATGGCCTTGCCGTCGGTCCAGCGGAAGACGTCCACCGGATCCGCCTCGCACGACGAGGTGGGGTTCGAGAGGGGGAAGACGATCGGCCGCGCGGTGTTCTTCGCCATCGCGCGCACGACCTCTTCGGTGAACGCGCGCGGCTGGCCGGAGAGGCCGAGGAGCGCGGTCGCCTTCGAGCCGGCGATCGTCTCGACGAGGTTCGGCTCCTTGCCCGAGCTCTCTCCACCGCGAGCCCACCCCTCGAAGACCTCCGGGGCCTTTGCGTAGGGCTTCTTGTAGTCCTCCATCTTCCGGTTGGTGGAGAGGAGGCCCTTCGAGTCGAGCACGAAGATGCGCGCGCGCGCCTGCTCGCCGGTGAGCCCGTCGCGGATCATCCCGTCGCGGATCACGTTCGCGACCCCGACGCCCCCGGCGCCCGCGCCGTGGATCACGACCGTCTGATCGCGCAGGTGCTCGCGGCGCAGCTTGCACGCCGAGATCAGGCCTGCGAGCGCGACGGCCCCGGTGCCCTGGATGTCGTCGTTGAACGACGCGATCTTGTCCCGATAGCGATCGAGCACCGTGAAGGCGCTCTCCTTCGCGAGATCCTCCCACTGGATGATCGCGCGCGGCCAGCGGGCCTTCACCGCATCGACGAAGGCGTCCATGAAGGCGAGGTACTGCTCGTCCTTCATGCGCTTCTGACGGACGCCGAGGTACTGCGGATCGTCGATCAGATCCTGGCGTTCGGTGCCGACGTCGAGCGCGACCGGCAGCGAGTGGAAGGGGCTCACGCCGCCCGCGGTGGTGTAGAGCGCGAGCTTGCCGATGGGGATCGCGAGCCCGCCGTACCCCTGGTCGCCGATGCCGAGGATCGCCGACGAGTCCGTCGCGACGATCATCCGCACGTCCTCCCAGGCGTAGTTCGCGCAGCACGCGCTCGCGCGGTCGATGTTGAGCGGCGAGAACGAGAGCCCGCGCGGGTTCTGGTAGCGCGCCGAGTACTGCTGCACGGCTTCGCCGACCGTCGGCGTGTAGACGATGGGGAGCATCTCCTCGACGTGCCGCTCGAGGAGCGCGTAGAAGAGGATCTCGTGGCGCTCCTGGAGCGCGCGCAGGTACTGGTACTTCGCGATCGGCGACGGCTCGAGGAGATACCCCGCGTACACGCGCTCGATCTGCTGCTCGAGAGTGTTCACCGCCGGCGGCAGCAACCCTTCCTGGCCGAGCTCGGCGCGCTCTTCCGGCGTGAACGCCGTGCCTTTGTTGGTCAGGACGAGCCGGAGCAGCGCGATCCCATCGACGTACGCCTCGATGAACTCGGCGCCGGTCTTGTCGGTCTTGATGTCGAAGTAACGGCTGATACGGGGCATGTCAGTGGGCCTTTCGTCCATCGTCGTCGTCGTCGTCCGCATCGGTCTAGAGTCTAGAGTCTAGAGTCGAGAGCCCGAGCCGAGAGCGAGAGGGAGAGCGAGGCTTCGTTCTGGGAGCTCTCGACTCTAGACTCTCGACCTCTCGACTCTCGACTGTCGACTTCTCGAGTCACTTTGCAGCGAACCAGTGCCGCACCTCGGCGCCCATCGCGTGGGTGCCGAGCGCGCCGCCGAGGTCCTTCGTGCGTGCGCCGTTGGTGATCGCGACGTCGACCGCCTTCTCGATCGCCTGCGCAGCTTCTTCGAGGCCGAGCGAGTGGCGGAGGAGCATGGCGCCGCTCAGGATCGCGCCGACGGGGTTCGCCAGGTCCTTGCCGGCGATGTCCGGCGCGGAGCCGTGGATCGGCTCGTAGACGCCGTTCCTGCCCGCTCCGAGAGAGGCGCTCGGGAGGAGGCCGATCGATCCTGCCAATACTGCCGCCTCGTCGGTCAGGATGTCACCGAACATGTTCTCGGCGACCACCACGTCGAAGGTCTTCGCGTGCGTGATGAGGCGCATCGCGCAGGAGTCGACGAGCTGGTGGTCGAGGGTCACGTCGGCGAAGTCCTTTGCGACCTCGTTCGCCACGCTGCGCCAGAGCCGGGACGTCTCGAGCACGTTGGCCTTGTCGACCGAGGTGACGCGCTTCTTCCGCGGACGCGCGAGCTCGAAGGCGAGCTTCACCACGCGGCGGATCTCGACGTCGGTGTAGACCATGGTGTCGACGGCGGTGACCACGCTTTTTCCGTCGGCAGTGAGCTCCTCCCGGCGGTAGCGCGGCTCGCCGAAGTAGATGCCGCCGGTGAGCTCGCGCACGAAGAGGATGTCGATGCCCTCGACGCGATCGGCCTTGAGCGGCGACGCGGCGACGAGCGACGGGTGCACGCGCACCGGCCGCAGGTTGGCGAACAGATCGAGCGCGCGGCGCAGCCCGAGGAGCCCCTGCTCGGGGCGGATCTTGGCGCTCGGATCGTCCCACTTGGGGCCGCCGACCGCGCCGAGGAGGATGCCCTCCGCCGCGCGGCAGGCAGCGAGCGTCGCGTCGGGCAGGGCGTTCCCGTGGAGGTCGATCGCGATGCCGCCGATCGGGTGCTCCTCGAACGAGAGCTTCACGCCGTACCGCTCCGCCGCGAGCTCGATGGTGCGGCGCGCCTCCTCGGTGACCTCCGGTCCGATGCCGTCCCCCGGGAGCAACACGATCTTCTTCGCGCTCATGCGACCTCCTTCGTCTTCACCGGCAGACTCTCGCGTCCGCGCGAGAGGAGCCCATATTCGATTCCGTCGGCGAGCGCTTCGAGCGATGCCTCGATGATGCTCGCGGCCGCCCCGACCGTGCTCCAGCGCGCCGTCAGCGCGAAGTCGCCCGTGTCCGAGAGGCCGTCCGAGAGGCCGGTGTCGACGAGGACCCGCGTCGTCGCCGCGGTGCCGTCCCGCCCGTCGAGGATGCGAACCTTGTAGTCGACGAGCTTCATGCGCGAGACGTCCGGATACTCCGTCGTCAGGGCCTTGCGCAGCGCCGCGTCGAGCGCCGCGACCGGACCGCACCCTTCGGCGGCGGTGTGGACGATGCGCCCTGCGACGTCGAGCTTGATGGTCGCCTCGCTCATCGAGGTCCCAGCCGAGGAGGAGCGCGCGTCCGACGTGGCGATCACGCGCCAGTCGAGGATGCGGAAGGGGGCCACGTAGCCGTCGCGGCGGCGCTTCACCATCAACGCCACCGACGCCTCCGCGGCCTCGTACGATGCGCCCGTCGCCTCGCGCTCCTTGATCTCGCGGACGACGATCGCCGAGACGTCGTGCTCACCGTTCGCGAGCCCCATCTCCTCGACCTTGCTCCGTACGTTCGCGCGCCCCGAGAGCTCGCTCACGACCACGCGGGTCTGGTTGCCGACCAGCGCCGGGGCGACGTGCTCGTAGCTCGAGGAGTCGCGCTGGATCGCCGCGACGTGCACGCCGCCCTTGTGGGCGAACGCGCTCTTCCCGACGTAGGGCGCATGATCGTCGTGGGCGAGGTTCGCGACCTCGGCGACGAAGCGCGACACCTCGGCGAGCTCGACGAGCCGGCCCGCGGGGAGGGCGCTCATCCCGAGCTTGAGCTCGAGGCCGGCGATCAACGTGACGAGGTTCGCGTTGCCGCAGCGCTCGCCGTACCCGTTGATCGTCCCCTGCACCTGCCGCGCGCCAGCGCGCACTGCCGTGAGGCTGTTCGAGACCGCGCACCCGGAGTCGTCGTGCGCGTGGATCCCGAGCGTGACCTCGAAGCCGTCTCGACCCTGACGCAGCGCGACCCGCGCCGCCGCGAACGCCTCTTCGACCAGCCAGGGCAGCATTCCGCCGTTGGTGTCGCAGAGGACGATCG
>JBKJQC010001066.1:0-3018 GCA_046593995.1 Polyangiales bacterium | reverse complement strand
GCCGACGCGGCCGCAGGCGCCGACGCGGTGGCGGCGTCTGACGTTGGCTCGAGCAGCGACGCCGCAACCGCGCCGCCGACCTTCGCGATGATCTACGACACGATCCTGCTGCCCAGGTGCGCGAGCTGCCACGGCCCCACGGGATCCGTCACCGGCTCTCGCTTCATCACCGCCGACGCAGTTTCGACGCGGGCGAATCTGGTCAACGTTCGAACGAATATTCCCACGACGTGCGCGCGTCCCGAGAGTCAGATTCGCGTGGTCCCGTTCGATCCCTCGATGAGCGGGATCATGTATTTCAACGGCGACTCGTTCTGCGGAGGGCGGCACAACGTCCAGCTCCCGTTCTCCTATGTGGAGTCGGATAAAACCGCCGATCTCGACCGAATCGGGTCCTGGATCACGATGGGTGCCCGCTGAGTGCCTCGCGGCCGCCACCGGGGCTCCAAAGTTCGCGTAGCCAAGCCGAGTGATGTGTCCATCATCGCTGGCGCTCGCGGTAGCATGCTCCCAGTGAGCGCGCCCGAATCCTCCACGTTCGTCACGCGGGTCGCGCTCGAGAACTACAAGAGCATCGCAGCCTGCGACGTCGCGCTCGGTCCGTTGACGATATTGGTCGGCGCCAATGGCGCGGGTAAGAGCAACTTCCTCGATGCGCTGAGGCTCGTCGGAGACGCGCTGAGAACGTCGCTCGACCATGCGCTGCGTGACCGCGGCGGATTCCAGGAGGTTCGGCGGCGATCGGGCGGACATCCGACGCACTTCGGTCTGCGACTCGACTTCCAGCTCCCGAGCGGCGCGGCCGGCCACTACGCGTTCCGAGTCGGAGCGCAGCGCGGCGGATATGAAGTGCAGACCGAGGAGTGCGTCGTCGGGTCGGCGCGGTATCGGATCCGCTCGGGGCAAGTCGTCGATGCGCCGAGCCCCGTCTCACCACCGGCGGCCAGCGATCGTCTGTATCTGGTGAACGCTGCCGGCCTTCCCGAGTTCAGACCCGTGTTCGACGCTTTCTCGGGCATGGGCTTCTACAACTTGAACCCCGACCGAATCCGCGCGCTGCAGACACCGGACAAGGGGGACCTACTCGCTCGCGATGGCAGCAATCTCTCGAGCGTGCTGGAGAGGCTCTCCAAGGAGCGTCCCGACGCGAAGAGGCGCATCGAAGAGTATCTCGCCCGCGTGGTCCCCGGTGTCGAAGGCGTCGACGCCAAGCGGGTTGGCCACATGGAGACCATCGAGTTCCGGCAGAACGCGGAGCACGCACAGAAGGCCTGGCGCTTTCCAGCGATCAACATGTCCGATGGCACGCTGCGAGCGCTCGGCGTTCTCGCGGCGCTGTTCCAACATACGCCGGCAGCCAACGTTCCCCTCGTCGGCATCGAGGAGCCGGAAGGGGCCCTCCACCCCGCCGCGGCGGGCATCCTCCTCGATTGCCTCCGCGATGGTGCGCGCGCGACGCAGATCCTCGTGACCAGCCACAGCCCGGATCTCTTGGACGATCCGAGGCTGTCCTCCGATCAATTGCTCGCGGTGTCGGCGGCTTCCGGGCTCACCCATGTCGCACCGATCGACACGGCGTCGCGTGATGCTCTGCGCGATCACCTGTACACCGCGGGTGAGCTGTTGCGCTTGGACCAGCTGCGGCCAGAGGACGCAGGCACGAAGGGGCAGCGACCCCTCTTCGATGACGGTGACTCTCCGTGATCGTTGGCCTGATCGTCGAAGGCCACGGCGAGTCGCAGGCGGCGCCCCTGCTGCTGCGCCGCGTGGCCGAGTGGGTCGGATTCGCGGGGTCACTGGAGATCCCCCAGCCCCTCCGCGTGCATCGCCAGAAGGTAGCCAAGCCGGGTGAGCTCGAACGCGCCGTCGAGCTCATGGCGCGCAAGGTCGGTGACGAAGGCAAGCTGCTCGTGTTGTTGGACGCCGACGACGACTGTCCCGCGCAACTCGGACCCGCATTGATGGCCCGCGCTCGCGCGACGCGCGCGGATCGAGACATCGCAGTCGTGCTGGCGAAGCGCGAGTACGAGGTCTGGTTCATCGCGGCAGCGACGTCGCTACGCGGCGCGAGATCGCTGCCGTCGGATCTCGAGGCACCGAGAGAGCCCGAGTCGCTTCCGTCACCGAAGGGTTGGCTCGCAAAGCGCATGAGGGATGGCTACTCGGAGCCCCTGGACCAACCCGCACTGACTGCACGGTTCGATCTCGCTCTGGCCCGGACCGCGCCCTCCTTCGACAAGCTCGTTCGCGACGTTGCCCGACTTCTCGGCGTCGCTGCGGCCACTCCTTGAGTCGAAGCACGATGAGCGCCCATGAACCGCTCGACCGAGCCCTCAGCGCGATGGAACCGCGAGCTGCGCGAAGCGTTCAGCGAGCTCATCGCGGTACGCCCGGAGCTCCAATTCGGTGAGCGGCGCGAGCATCATCATCGGTGGACATCTTGAGCAGCCACGCCCACATGGCGCGGGAGCGGCCGAGGTGTCTCGCGACGTGCGACCAGTCGCGACGAATGTGCTCGGGCCCTACGAACAGCCAGACGTCACGCGTGTTCGCCTCGCGAAGCAGCGCCCCCATCCAGTACGCGCGCACGTCAGCGTCGGTCGATGCAAGGTGCCGGCGGAGATCGGCGACCGTAGCGTCGGCCCACCACAGGAAATACGGACGAGCGTCGTCCCTCGAGAGCTGGGGAGAGGTCGGAGGAAGCGCCGCGCTCACGAACGAATCATACCACCGAGCAGGTGGGGTGCCCGGAGTCATGAGCGCCCATGAACCGGTTCATGAGCGCCCATGAACTCACGCGTCCGATGGTGCTCGTCAGCGAGGGCGTGGGCGGCCACAAAAGCGAAGGAGCCGCGCAGAGCGCAGCTCCCTCGTCGTCTCGAGTCTCGGACCGCAGACCGTGTGAAAACGGACCGGTCGGCTCATGCCGAGTGGCGACGAGCCCGCGCTTCGAGCTCGTCGAAGACCGCGTCTGCCGGTCGTCCACGCGCCTCACCTGCGCGCAGCTCGCCGATGCGG
>JBKJQC010000829.1:0-7298 GCA_046593995.1 Polyangiales bacterium | reverse complement strand
ATGCGTGTACGCCGACTCGGCCGTCGTCTCCCAGGCCGGGTCGAACAGAACCGGGAACTGCAGGCCGCGCGCGTCGATGCGGGCGGTGACGGTGCAGGTCTTCGCCCCGGGTGCGGTGACGGCTCGTCCGTTCGGCGACGTTGCGCGTGTGTCGTACGCGCAGCCGTGCACGGAGAGGCCTCCGCTACGGCGGGCGCCTGCCGCGTCGAACGCGATCGGCGTCGTCACGCGCAGGCGTGGAGTGCCTTCGGTGTCGAGGAGCTCGAGTGCCCCGGCAACGAGTCGCAGCCCGGCAGCAGTGCCGACCTCGACGTCGTACGAGAACGCGAGATCGTCGGTCTCCGCGTTCACGACGTAGAGGTCCTCCACCCCGTTGTCGGTCACGCGCCGGAGCAAGTCGGTACCGGCTGCGACCTCCGGATGGACCGCGACGCGGTCACCCCAGTGCAGCGCCGTATCGCTGAGGCCTCTCGGCCTCACGTTCATGACCATTCCGTCTCGGGCGATCTCGACCGTTCCTCCGGCGTGCGTCGGGAGCGTGACGGCAGTCTTCCCACTGCTCCGCACTGCGCCGGCCAATGCCGCGTACCGGAGTACGGGCGCGATCGTCCGCGCACGTGCTTCTTCGTCTCGACCGAAGACCTCGCGCGCTCGCTCCACCGCGGCCGAGCCAATCGCCGTCGACACCGGGACCTCGCGAATCGTGTGGGCCGCATCCTCGCGCATCCGGCGTTCGGTGCATGCAGAAGACACGATCGAGAGGAGCGCGAGCGCAATGGCAGACGTTCGGACGGTATTCATCGCTTCCCTTGCACGCTCCCGCACCCTCCCCAGGGAAGCACACGAGGCCGAAGTTGTCGTGCGGCGACGAGAAAATCGCCATACTGTTCGCGCCACGCCGTCACGTGGGGGGGGCTCGTTCGCCGACCCACGACACTCTCGAGGAGCACCTAGGCGATGGCCTTCCGCCACTACGCGCGCACGTCGTTCACGATTCGTCCGATGCGATCCTCGTTGGTCGCGCTCGTCACACTGTCCGCCGCGTGCGTCGCGCCCGGATGTGGCTCGGATGGTGCCGAGGACAATCCGGCTGTGGACGCCGGAGAGGATGCGGTGAGCGACGTCGGCGCCGACGTCACCGCGGACACGAGCGTCGACAGCCGCGTCGACACCGGGAGCGTCGAAGACACGGCGACCGACGCGACGATGGCCGACGCTGCTACGGATTCGGCCAGGGCCGACGTGTTCGTCGATGTGTCGACCATGGACGCGAACGACAGCGGCATGTCGCCGATGGACAGCGGAACGGACGTCTTGCCGGACGCGGGCTCCGAAGCGCCGACGTTCCCGCCGTTCGCGGCCAAGCATCTCTCCCTCGGAAACGGCTACTCCTGCGCGCTGATCAACGAAGCCGTCCGCTGCTGGGGGGACAACTCGAAGGGGCAGCTCGGGAATGGGACCATCGTCGGCAGCACCACGATGCCCGCCACGGACGTCATCGGCGAGGCGCTGAGCGTCTCCGCCGGCGATCGTTTCACGTGCGCCCTCCTGAAGAACCGCACGGTGAAGTGCTGGGGGTACTACTTCTACGGGTCGCTCGGCGACGGTCGCTCGGCGACGAGCTCCGCGAACGACTGGAGCACGGGTCCGGAGACCGCAGCGCTCGGGGTCACGGACGTCCGTCAGCTCGTCACCGGGGGCCTGCACACGTGCGTCATCCGCGGGAGCGACGCGCAGCTCATGTGCTGGGGATACAACGACAGCGGTCAGGTCCCCGACGGTAATGTCGCCGACACCAAACGCGAGGTCCCGGTCGAGATTCCGGGGCCGACCGGCACCGGCAAGATGGACTTCGTGAAGCAGGTCGCCCTCGGGCACCGGCACACTTGCATCCTGCGCACCGACGGGAAGGTCTACTGCTCGGGCGACAATTTCTACGGTCAGCTCGGCGACGGCACCCAGATCGACCGTGGGCGACCGACGCTCGCGAACGTGAGCGACGTGGTCGAGATCGCGGCGGGGTACACGCACTCGTGCGCGCGGCACTCCGACGGCACGGTGTCGTGCTGGGGGCAGAACAACAACGGGCAGGTCGGCACCCCCGTCGTCCTGAACTACACCTCGAGCACGACGCCCGGCGCGCCGCCGGTGCACGACGTGCGGAAGCTGCCGCTCAAGGTGGCGGGACTCAGCGGTGTCGTGCAACTCGCGCTCGGCGGCGAGCCGACGAGCTTCTCGTGCGCGCGGATCGGCGACGGCACGGTGAAGTGCTGGGGACGCAACAACCTCGGACAGACCGGTGACGGAACGTCTGCGGATCGCGAGACCGATCGTACTTCGCCGACGACGGTGGTCGGGCTGACGGGAGCGACACACATCGAGGCGGGATACAGCCACGTCTGCGCGCAAGTCGCGGAGGGGGACTACCGGTGCTGGGGCAGTGACCAGGATGGCCAGCTGGGACGCGGTACCGTGTTCCACTACACGACCCCGGCGCGCGACCCCGGCATCGCGGGCGCGACGCAGATCGCCGTCGGCCACGCGACGTCGACGAACGGCACGCACGCGTGCGCGGTGCTCGCCGACAAGACGTTGAAGTGCTGGGGCCGCGGTCGCGAGGGGCAGCTCGGCCTGCCGGTGGGCGACGAGTTCTCGCCCGTGATCGTCCCGAACATGACGGCCGTCGAGCAGATCGCGCTCGGTGAGTACCTCTCCTGCGCTCTCAGGACGGGCGGCTCGATCCAGTGCTGGGGCGACTCGCGGTTCGGCGCGCTCGGGAACGGCGCTTCCGGTGGCGACGGCAGCATCGCCGTGCCGATCCCGTCCCCCGTCGGCGTCAGCACGATCACGACGGCGAGCCACATCGCGATGGGCCGGCACTTCGCCTGCGCGCTGACCGTCGGCGGCAAGGTGAGCTGCTGGGGTCAGAACGCGAGCGGTCAGATCGCGGACGGAACTACGGATTCGCGTTCGACGCCTTGGGAGCTCCCATCGCTCGCGAGCGTCACGCAGCTCGACGTGGGCACCGACCACGCATGCGCGCTCGTCACGGCGAGCCCGACGGACAAGTTCGTCTCCTGCTGGGGCGAGAACGGCAGCTCGCAGATGGGCGACGCCGCGGTCGTCGACGTGAAGTCGCCGAAGAAGGTCGGCCTCACCGCCGGTCTCGTCCCGAAGAAGGTCGCGCTCGGTGAGAGGCACACGTGCATCCTCCTCGAGGACAAGACGATCCGCTGCTTCGGCGCGAACGACGTCGGGCAGTCGGGCGACAGCGCGACCACGTCCAACAAGAGCGCACCCTTCACCGTCCCTGGCGTCTCGAACGCGGTCGACATCTGGGCGGGTGAGAACTTCACCTGCTACCTCACCGACGCGAACCTCGTCCGTTGCTTCGGTGGCAACGACGCGGGCCAGCTCGCCGATGGGTCGTTCGACAAGCGCACCACGCCCGGTCCGGCGCTCATCGGTCTGACGAACTTCGCCACCTTGGCAGCAGGACGTAATTCCGCGTGCGCGCTCCGCACCGACGGGACCGTGCGGTGCTGGGGCGGCATCTCGTATGGCGCACTCGGTGACGGCGAAGGTGTTTACCGCGATACGCCCATTGCTCTGACGTTCTGAGACGAACCCGTCGATTCGAACTCCGTGCCGAGCAGCTGCGTGAGCTGCGTGCGGAGGAAGGAGTCGTCTTCGACGAGGAGGATGGCGGACATGGCTTGCCGATGCTGGAGCAGGGCCGGGCTGAAGGAAAGGCGGGAATCGTTCGCGCGGAGCTCATGTGATCACGGACACGCGTCGAGCTTCGAGAGCTCGACGTCGGCCTCCTCCGCGGACGTGCAGCGCCGGGCGTCCGGATAGGTGTGTCCTTCGCGTGAGAGGTACATCGAGCCGCCGGGCTCGATGCTGCAGACGACCGCCCGCGGCCCGCCCTCGCGACCTGGGGTTCCGCAGCTCTGCACCGCCGGGTAGAGACACTTGCGTTCGCGATCGATCGGGTGGAACGCCGACTCGGTGCAGTCGCCGGTCCCGCATGCGGGTGGAGACAGCGCGAGCGCAAGCGTCGCGAGCAGCGAGAGTGCGCGCATCACCGAGGTGATGTCGTCACACGTCGCCGCGTCGCTCCATCCTCCGAGCTTCAGGGAGCAGACGTCTTGGCCGGGCTCGCGTGGAAGGGAGCCGGCCCCGTCTCGATCCGTACCAGCTGAGGCTCGATGGTGGCGAAATCTCCGCTGACGGACTCCCCCTTCGGCGCGAACGAGTTGATGGGGGGCGCATGCAGCACCGGGGTCACGAAGTAGAGCCCCGGCACGTCGAACGTCCCCGCCGGGCAGATGCTCTTCAGCGCGACCGTGGCTTGCCACGTCCCGTTCGCTGCGAGCGTCGTCATGAAGTCGATGATGGGCGCGGGGAACATGTTCATCCCACTGCACGACGTCTGCACGCCGCGCGGGCTCGTGACGCGCGCGTCCACGAGCTGCGGCCGCGCGTAGATTCGCTTCGTCTGCTTCGTCGGATTGACGACGATGATGGTCGTCTCCGCGTCTCCGCCGTCGCCGAACGAGCGCGCCGGACCGGGACGTGCGAACACCGAAGCGCTCGCGGACGGTGGCGTCATCGGTAGGGTGCTCGCCGCGCTCGCGGAGGTGGGCACGTCGAGCGTGAGCGGCGCGCCGACGATCTCCTTCGCGGCGGCGACCTCCGCAGACGCGCCCGCCGAGGGCGCCGGCTCGACCACGAACGGCGCCGCGGGCTTCTTCCCCTTCGGGAGCGCCCACCCGAGCTGCGCCGTCACGGTCGCCCCGGGGACGAGCTTCTTCGCGAGGTCGAGGCAGTGCAGGCGCGGATCGAAGGTCTCGACCCACTTCGTGCCCGGGGGGAGCACGAGCTTTCGTTCGTCGCGCCGCATCGAGCCGGGGAGCACGCAGTCGACGGTGACCGGACCCTTGGGCGCCTTTTTTCCCTTCGGCGGGGGCGGGGTCGCCGAGGCTTGCGGTGCGATCGTGAGGCGCACGAGTCGCGTGTCGGCGACGAGGCGGAGCGGCGTCGTTCCGGCGTTCGTGACGGTGATCTGCCACGGCTTGCCCGACGCGCCCGGGGTGATCTCCAGCTTCACGTCGGGCGTGGGGAGCGTGCGCTCGGGCACCTTCGGCTTCGTCGCTGCGAACGCCAGCGGACCTGCTGCCAGCACGGCGATCCAGACCCCGAGGCCGGCACGTCGCATGCTCTGTCGTCGGCGGCAGCTCGCTCGTCGCATGAGTGCCTGTACCACGAGACTCAGAAGAGGAATGTCACCCGACGTTCCGCGTCTTCCCAGCCCTTCTTGCTCCACAAGCGCACCACGAGCCGCTGCTGGCACTCCTCGATCGGGCGCTGAGCGACCTCGGGCTCGCGCGAATCGTGGGACCACGGTGGCGATCGATTGTCGCTCATCAGGAAGTACTTCCCCGCTTCGACCTTCACCTCGGTCATCGGCAGCAAGCCTTCCTTCGCGACGGCGACGTCGTGCTTCGAGCCGCCCAGCTCCTCGTGGGAGCAGCCCACCTCGGTCTCGACGCCTGCGGCATCGACCACCTTGCGCGGAGTCCCGAGACACCCACCCGTCGTCAGGCGATAGCCGTTGATGCGGAAGCCGTTCTCGTTGATCTCGATGCGATCGCCCCCGGTGCCGATGATGCGCGCCACGAGCCAACGGTTCGGGTCGGTCGGGTCGGGGCAGCGCACGATGTCACCGATGTGCGGCCCGCCGCGCCACACGAGCGCGAAGTCGCCGGGCTCGAGGTTCGGCGAGTTCGACCAGTTCCGGGGATCCATCGGGTCGTCCGGGACGGTGTGGAACTCGATGAAGAAGTAGCGAAGCACGCCGAAGAGCGCCCCGAGGATGGCAGCGATCCAGAGTATCCAACGCATCCAGGTCCGCATCGCGACTCGATCCTAGCGGGATCCCCACCTCGCGCCCTACTTCGTGACGGCGCGGTCCGGACGGCGCTCGGCGGGCAGGGAGACCTCGACGGTGGTGCCGCGTCCCACTTCGGAGCGGAGGGCGATGTTGCCCCCGTGCTGTTCCAGGATCTTCCGTACGATCGAGAGCCCGAGGCCGGTCCCACCCGGCTTCGTGGTGAAGAAGGGGTCGAAGAGGCGCGCGAGATCCTCCTGGGCGATCCCGGCGCCGTCGTCCTCGACCTCGACGAGCACCCGATCGCCGTCGCGCCGCGTCGCGAGCCGTACGGTCCCTCCGCTCGGCGTCGCCTCGAGCGCGTTGACGAAGAGGTTGACGAACACCTGCCGAAGCTTCTCGCGGTCGGCGGCGACGGGGGGCACCTCGCGCTCGTCGCCGCGCGCCACCACCACGCCGCGCTGGCTCGCCTCGGCTTGGTGGAGCTCGACGACGGCGTCGAGCAGCTCTCCGAGGACGACCGGCTCGAATGACAGGCCGCGGGGTCGGGCGAGCTCGAGGAACTCGGTGAGCAGGCGGCCGAGCCGCTTGATCTCTCCGACGACGATCTGCACGCGATCACGCATCGAGGCGCGCGCGCCGTCGTCTCCGACCTCGCGCTCGACCTGCTTGCCGAGGAGGTGCATCTGCAGGACGGCCGCGTTGAGCGGGTTCCGGATCTCGTGGGCCAGGCCGAGCGCGAGGGTCCCCATCGTCGAGAGCGCTTCGGCGTTCGCGGCTCGGTGCTCGAGCGCGCGACGATCGGTGACGTCGACGCCGATCGCGAACACGAGCCCTTCGTCGCCGCCGCGCGCGGGCACGTGTCGCTCGCCGTAGAAGTGCCAGCGGATGGTGCGTGGCTCCTTACTCTCACGACTCTCACGCGACAGTGTCGTCTCGAGCTCCTCGGGGGTCGCGCGCTCGGCGACCTCGGTGACGGCGTCACGGAAGCGCGCGCGGTCACGCTCGACGAGGAATCCTGCGAGGTCGTCCCCCCGCGCGTCGGCGGCGGAGACGCCGGTGAGCGCCGTGAACTTCGGGTTCGCGAGGACGATCGCCGCGGACTTGTCGACGCCGACGACGATCACGTCCGCGGCCTCGACGAGGGCGCGATATCGACGTTCGAGCCAGTCGCGCTCGCGGCGGAGCGCGACCTTCACCAGCGCCTGCTCGACGGTCGAACGGAGCTCTTCCGGGCGGAAGCTCTTCAAGAGGAGAGCGAACGCGCCGCCGCGTAGCGCTGCGATCGCGGCGTCGATGGTGGCGAAGCCGGTGATGAGGATCACCTCGCCGCTCGGGACGGCATCTCGCAGCAGCGGCAAGAGGTCGACGCCGCTCATGTCGGGGAGCTTCACGTCGACGATCG
>JBKJQC010000823.1:0-13435 GCA_046593995.1 Polyangiales bacterium | reverse complement strand
GCCCGCCATGGTCTGCGTGATCACCGGCGAATGCGTCGGCTCGACGGCGATCGTCAGGAGGGGCGTCCCCTTCGTGCGCTCCCAGTAGCGGCTGACGCCGGTGAGCGTCCCGCCGGTGCCGACGCCCACGATGAAGGCGTCGACCACGCCGCCCGTGTCCTCCCACATCTCCGGCGCCGTGGTGCGCTCGTGGATCGCTGGGTTCGCCGGGTTGTCGAACTGCCGCATCGGCACGTAGCGGTCGGGATCCTCGGCGACCATCGCCTCGACCTTGGCGATCGCGCCCTTCATCCCGAGCGTCCCCGGCGTGAGCACGAGCTTTGCGCCGAACGCTGCGAGGACCTTGCGGCGCTCCATGCTCATCGTCTCGGGCATGGCGAGCACGCACTCGATGCCGCGCGAGGCCGCCGCGAACGCGAGCGCGATGCCGGTGTTGCCGCTGGTCGCCTCGATGATGGTGCGCCCCGGCTTCAGGAGCCCGCGTTCCTCGGCGTCCCACACCATCGACGCCCCGATGCGACACTTCACGGAGTAGCTCGGATTGCGCCCCTCGATCTTCGCGAGGACGTTGGCCTTCGAGGTCCCCACGACGCGTTTTAGGTGGACGAGCGGCGTGCGCCCGATGCTGAAGGTGTTGTCGTCGTAGACGTTGGGCCATCCGGACATGGGACCGACACTGTACGACGCGCCGCGCCACCGCGCGACGTTCCGCTTCCGGACGGTTTTCGTCCACGGCCTTCACCCCTTCTCGGCCGCCACGAGGTCGCGAACGTTTGCAACGTTCGCCTTTTCGCGAACGTGAGGACTGATGGTCGCACGTTCGCAAAAACGCGAACGTTGCGAACGTTCGGGTAGAGGTGGCGGGGGAATGGGGACGATGCCCGCCAGCGATGGGGAGTGGAGTCCCCGCGGCGCGCGCGGATTGACTCATGATTTCACGCTCCGCGTGCGAGGTGGAGCGCGGCATCGTGCGTGCTGTTGGTCGGATCTCCGAAAGGAGCTCGACATGATCGTTTCGCCTCGCATCCTCTTCGCCCTCGCTCTCCTCCCGGCCGGCGCCCTCGCTGCTTGCGCGGATGGGGGCGGCTCCGAATCGGAGCGCTCCGAGTCGGAAGCCGACGCCGCGTGGACCGATCCCGACGACGGAGGCTTCTCGCCTGCGGGGGACGACGCGGGGAAGCCCGGCGCGGACGCTGCTCCGAACGCCGTCGATACCGGCACGGCCACGAAGGCGGACTCGTCCGGGCCCTCGTCGGACACCGCCACGCCCATGGACGCCAGCGCTGCCGCCGACACGCGTATGCCCGGCGACACCGCCACGCCCACGGACACGAAGCCGGTCGAGCCGCCGGCGACCGCCGCGAAGAAGGTCATCGCGTACTTCGCCGCGTGGGCGGTCTACGGGCGCAACTTCCATGTCACCGACGTCGACGCGACGCTCCTCACGCATCTGAACTACGCGTTCCTGAACGTGACGAACGGCGAGTGCATGCTCGGCGACGCCTACGCCGACATCGACAAGTTCTACCCGGGCGATTCGTGGGACGCGGGCTCGCTCCGCGGGAGCTTCCACCAATTGCAGCTCTTGAAGCAGAAGCACCCGCACCTGAAGACGCTGCTCTCGATCGGCGGCTGGACCTGGTCGGCTGGGTTCTCCGACGCGTCGTCCACGGCGGCGGGTCGCGAGAAGCTCGCGAAGTCGTGCACCGCAATCGCGACGAAGTACGGCTTCGACGGGCTCGACATCGACTGGGAGTACCCGGGGGGCGGCGGCCTCGCTGCGGGCAAACCGGAGGACGTCGGCAACTTCACGCTGCTCCTCGCGGCGTTCCGGAAGGAGCTCGGGACGGGCAAGCTCCTCACCATCGCGACCGGCGCCGGGCCGGCGATGATCAAGAACTACGAGCTCGCGAAGATCCACCCGTACCTCGATTCGATCAACGTCATGACGTACGACTTCCACGGCTCGTGGGAGAAGACGACGGGGCACAACGCGCCGATGTACCGAGGCGCGGCGGATCCCGCCCCGGTCGGTTGGAGCACCGACGAGGCCGTCTCCGCGTACCTCGCGGGCGGCGTCCCGGCGTCGAAGATCATCGTGGGCGCGGCGTTCTACGGACGCGGGTGGAGCGGCGTTGCGACCAGCGCGAACGGTCTGTTCCAATCGGCGACCGGGCCTTCCCCCGGGACTTACGAGCAGGGCATCGTCGACTACCACGACATCGTCGCGAACTACCTCCCGACGTTCACGCGGAGCTGGGACGACGCCGCGAAGGTGCCGTGGCTCTTCAGCGCCTCGCGCCAGATCATGATCAGCTACGACGACGCGCAGTCGCACGGCGTGCGCACGAAATACGTGAAGGACAAGAACCTCGGCGGCGTCATGATCTGGGAGCTCTCGGGCGACACGAAGGAGCACACGCTGGGGAAGGCGGTATGGAACGGCGTGCAGTGAGAGGGAGATCGTTCACGGTCACGAGCCACGCGCACGTCGGATACGATGGTCCGCGATGAAGACCCTGGCCGTCCTCACGTCGGGTGGCGATGCACCCGCCATGTTGCCGCTGTGATGTCGATTGATCCCGCCTCGCTGCGCGCGCACTACGGCGCGTTCCTCCGCCCGGACCGCGTGCTCTTCACCGGGCACAGTCACCAGGCGTGGCCCGACGTCGCGCGTGAGGCGATGACGCGCGCGTTCGACGACGCCGCTTTGCACGTCGACGACAAGTGGGGGCCGGCGTTCGAGGCAGCAGACGCGCTGCGGATCGGCGTCGCCTCGCGCATCGGCGGCTCGCCGGACGAGATCGCGCTCGCGCCCAACACCCACGAGCTCGTCGTGCGCTTCCTCTCGGCGGTCGCGACGCGCGACGAGATGGGCGAGCGCCGGCACCTCGTCACGACCGCAGGCGAGTTCCACACCATCGACCGACAGCTGCGTCGGCTCGTCGAGGAGGGTGTCGACGTGACGTTCGTCGACGCGGCCGATCCGGGCACGCTGGCGGAGCGGCTGGTCGCGGCGCTCCGTCCCGACACCGCCGCGGTGCTCTGTTCGACGGTGCTCTTCCAGAGCGCTTCGATCGTGCCGCACCTCGGCGCCCTCGCAGAGGCCGCGTACGCGCGCGGCACCCACGTGCTGTTCGACGCGTATCACGCCTTCCAGGTCGTGCCGTTCGACGTCTCGTTCGCCCCCGACGCGTTCTTCGTCGGCGGCGGGTACAAGTACGCGCAGCTCGGGGAGGGGAACTGCTTCCTCCGCGTACCGCCCTCGGCGCGCGCGCTCCGACCGGTGATCACCGGGTGGTTCGCGGGCTTCGGCACGCTCGCCGATGCGCGTGGACCTGGGAGCGGAGGGGTGCCGCGCGTGCCGTTCCCCGAGCGCCTCGCCGATCGCTTCGCCGGCAGCACCTACGATCCGACGAGCCACTACCGCGCGCGCGCCGTGCTGCGCTTCTTCGACGAGCACGGGCTCTCGGTCGAGGCGCTGCGCGCGTGCTCGCTGCGGCAGACCGCGCGCATCCTCGCGGGGCTCGACCATCCGCGATTCGACGTGGTCACGCCGCGGGACGACGCCGCGCGCGCAAACTTCGTCGCGGTGCGCGTGCCGGACGCGAAGCGCGTGGTCGACGGGCTGCGCGCGCAGTGCATCTTGGTCGACGCGCGCGGCGACGTGGTGCGGCTCGGGCCCGCGCCCTACCTGCTCGACGAAGAGATCGACCGCGGCGTCGCTGCGTTCCGCGCGCTCGCACGCTGACCTAACCGCGGCGGCGCACGTGACACGCGTAGAGCGGGATCGCCTTGGCGATGCGCTCGTCCTCCGGGCGCGGCGCCTCGATCGGACGCTTGGTGATCTCGAAGCGCGCCTTCGCGAGGTGGTCCTCGACGAAGGGGACGCCCGGCGCGTACGCGAAGGTGCCGCCGGGGATCAGCGCGCGCACGATCTCCATGTAGCGGCGCGCGTAGCGGAAGGCCTCTTCGCTCTGCCGCAGCTCGTGATGGAGGAAGTGGTGGGTGAAGCCGAGGTGCGAGATGATCGTGCCGTAGGTCGACGGTGCGAGCTCGACCTCGAACCAATCCGCCTCCTGCACGAACGGGCCGGGCGTCGCGATCCGATCGACGCCGGTCGCGATCTTCCCGGCCTCGCGCAGCAGGTGGACGAGGCGCGCTTCCTCGCCGCAGCCGAGATCGAGGATCGGCTCGAGCATGGTCTCCGGATCGAGGCCGAGGACCTTCAGCTGGAGGGCAGGGGCGTGCTCGGCGCACACCACCTCGAGCGCCGCAGACGGGAGGAGCTCACGGAGCGTCGCGCGGAGCTCGTTTCCGAGCGTCACGAACGCCGGATCGAGCGGAGCACCCGCGGCGATCGAACGAAGCAGCACGCGATGGGCGGACACGATGCGCGGCGTGGCGGCGCGCAGGTCGACGAACTGGTGTCGCGTCTGCACGAAGCGGAGCGCGCGTACGGCGAGGTAGTGCGCGGGATCACCGCTCCACGTCCCGTCGCGCGCGGGGTGCTCGGTCGCGTCGGCGATCCAGGCGCGGACGTCGTCGCGGGCGACGAGGGCACGCAGGGCGTCGGTCACCGCCAGCCCGCCGAAGTCCTCGAGCGAGGTCCACTTCGACTGCTGCGCGACGAGCTCCTCTCGTAACAGCGCCCGCGCGTCGTCGCCGTCGTCGACGCGGGGACCTTGGTCGCTCACTTCGACGCGACCAACGGCTTCTTCACCTGCGCGACCGGAACCGCGGCGAACGTCGCGCCGTACTCGCCCCCGCTGTTCCACGCGAGCCAGCCGACGCCGCCGCCCTTCTTCGCTTCGGCGATCTGATCCGCGATGTACTGCGAGCCGAACGAGGTCGTGTGCCAGGGGAACGCCTGCACCCAGGAGCGGATGACGACGTTCGCGCCGACGGCCTTCACCTCTTCGAGGGCCTTTTTCGTGCCGATCGCGACGACGTCCGCGTGGTCGCCGGGCTTCTCGTAGCCGTTGAAGCCGGTGGCGAAGTGCGACGGGTAGACCATGGGCGAGAGCGCCTCGATGTGCGGCGCCAGCATGCGAACGTCCTGCCCGGTCGCGTCCATGTCGCGCGCGTCGCGCCAGGCGACGACGCCGAACACGTCGAGCGAGAGCGCGACGCCGTGCGACTTCGTGTGCTCGTGCATCTTCTCGACGAACCCGGTGATCACGCCGCGCGTCGTGAGGTTCCGCTCCTTCAGCTTGAAGTCGGCGTCCCAGATCCCCTCGGTGGGGTAGCGCACGTAGTCGAGCTGCACCTCGTCGACGCCCGCAGCGACGACCTCGTCGACGACATCGAAGAGATACTGCTGCACGTCGGGGTTCGCGGGATCGAGCCAGTCGACGATCTTGCTCGGGGCGACGTGCGCGCCGCCGCCCTTCTTCTGCACGGCGAACGCGTGGCGCTTCGGCCCGAGGTACTCGTCGCGGAAGCAGGTCACGCGCGCGACGACGCGGATGTTGCGCGCGTGGGCGGCACGCACGAGGCGCTCGAACGAGGTGATGGTCGCGCGCTTGTTCGCGTCGACCGCGATCGCGAGCGGCACCTTCGAGGGGTAGGTGAAGAGCCCGGTCACGTCCTTCGCGTCGATGACCAACGCGTTCATCCCGTGCGCGGCCATCTTGTCGAGGAGGCCGGGGAACGACGAGTGACCGGCCATCGTGGCGTTCGCGTAGAGACCGCGCAGCGCGCCACCGTCCTCCTTCGGCCACCCGAGGCGCGCTTCGTCGCCCGACTTCGGCGCCTCGGTGACGACGCGCGGGATCCGGATCTTCGCGCCCTCGACCAGCGTGCCGAGGTGCGCGCTCGGATTGGCTTTGAGGATCGCCGAGACGAGCTCCCCTTCCGAGTAGAGGGTCGTGAGGTCGACGTACGCAGCGGCGAGCGCCTTGACCGTGTCGCCCTTCTTCGCGGTATGGATCACCTCGACCGCCGGGCCGTCGTCGACGATCTCGCCGCCCTGCGGCATGTGCGCCGCGAGCCACTCACGGAGGAGCTGGCCCGACGTCTTCACGACGGGCGTCGGCGTCTCGATCACCGGCGCGACCGTAGGCGCGGGGGCCGGCGTCTCCTTCGCGGCGACCTTCGCGGGCTCGGTCATCTCGGGCACGGCCTCGCGTGCACACGAGCGGAAGCCTCCGCTCACGGACGTGCTCATGCCGTCCGTCGCGGACGCGTCGAGACCGGGCAGGAAGACTGCAGCGGCCAGCGCGAAGCGGACGTGTCGGCGAGCTCGGCGGGGAGGCGTGGGGGACATTGTAGGTGGATCGTGCGAAAGGCGATCCGATCGGGCCAAGGAACGCGTCGAAGCCGCCAGGACGGAGCGGGCTTATGGAAGTAGAGTCGCATCTCCATGAAGAAGCGCCACGTGCCGCAGGTAGGGGCCTCGGCCGAGCCTCCCCGGCCTGCATGGAACGCGGGCGGTCCGGTGGTGGAGGCGGCGCTCGAGGCGTTCCGCGCGATCGGCTTCGATCCCCGGGTCGGGAGCGAGCTCCTGACCAGCGCGTCACGCATCCTCGCGGACACGCTCGCCGAGTCGAGCGACGAGCCAGCGCGCGACCGTGTCATCGCCCTGATGCGCGCTGCGTTGTCGGTGGCGTCGAACGGCGTGCGCGGCGCGCGCGATGACGCGCGCAGACGCAAGCTCCCCCTCGCACCGACGGCGTGCGCCGAAGGGTGCGCGCACTGCTGCCATCTGCACGTGTCGCTCTCGGCCCCCGAGGCGATCGTGCTCGCGACGTTCTTGCGCGAGACCAAGACCGACGCGGAGCTCGCCACGCTCCGCGCCCGGATCGAGGCGACGGCTGCGCGGGTGCGCGGTCTCGATCAGGCGGCGCGCGTCGGGATCCCATGCCCGCTCCTCGAAGGGACCGCGTGCGGTGCCTACCCGGTGCGCCCGCTCGTGTGCGCGGCCGCGAACTCGCTCGATGCGGCGGCCTGTGCCCGTGCGGTCGAGACCGGAGTCGGCGAGCTCCCGATCGAGCCGCTGCAGTACGGGACGATCCGCGGCGTGCAGACGGCGCTCGCGGTCGCGCTCTCGGCGCGTGGGCTCGACATGGGACGACACGAGCTCGCGCAGTCGCTGGCGATCGCGCTGGCGCACGACGACGCGGCCGAGCGGTTCCTCGACGGCGAGCGGCTCTTCGCCGCGGTCACGTCGGCGGGGGACGCTCCGGAAGAGCGTCTGCGCACGACGTGCGAAGCGTTCGTCGCGCGCGATCCGCACCTCGCGCGCTCGTCGGCCTTGCGCTGAGGTCCACCTGCGCGACGTCACGCCGAGACGAGCTTCGCGCCCGCGTCCATCACGCGACGGACCACGTCGTCGACGAGCTCGCGCGCGGCGTCGCCTCTCCCGCCGAGCACCGTCGCCGCGTGCTCGTGTCGTGCGCGGAGCCGCGCGGTCTGCGACGCGCGCGGATCGATGCAGAGGGCCGCAGCCCACGCCGCCGCGAGGACACGCTGGCGCTCGCCACGATCGAGCGTGTGCGCAGCACCGAGGGGCGTGGCGCTCGTCCCGTCGGCCGCGCGCAGCACGGTGCGCTCGGCAGCGGCGCGATCGATGGCGGGTGTGGCGAGGTGGACCGTCGCGAGCGCGATGGGGAGCGACTCCTGCTGCGGGATTGGCGCGAGCACGTGGCGCACGACGTCGACGAGCGCACGGCCCGACGCGCGCTGCGCGTCCATCTCCTGCTTCATCGAAACCCGCAGCTCGCTGACGTCCTCCGCGTCGACCCGGAGCCGCTGCGCGACGCTCTCCACGGCGATGGCCTCGGACTCGTCGACGCCGTCGGTCGCGGCGGTCCGCCACGCGCCGGCGACGATCGCGCGGGCGAGCTTCCCCTCGACCGATTCGGGGATCTCGATCGCAGAGACCGGCATCGGCGCTTCGACCGCGAGGAGTCGCACGTCGTCCTCGGGCAGGGCGAGCGCCGCGATCAACAAGTCGACGGCGCGGGCCTCGTCGTCGGAGTATTGCGCGTCGGCAGCGCTCACCGCACGCGCCACGCGCACCGCGAAGACTCCCTCACGACGGAGCCGATCACGCTCGGCCTCCTTCCCGATCGGGAGGACCCCCCGCAGCCCACGCGGCTTGTGCGCGAGCGACATCCCGCGCGCGACGGCGTCGTGCATCGGCACGAACCACGGCGTGGCGATGGGAGCGATCGCGCGCGTGAGGGCGAGCCGCCAAGCGACCCAGTCGGCCATCAGGACGGAGGAGCCGATCCCGTCGGTCGCGATCGTCGCGTGCGCCTCGGCGCGCTCCTCCGCGAACTTGTCGAGCGCGTCGACGTCGCACGCCGCGATGGCGAAGAGCGCGTCCTCGCAAGCGACGCGGTGGAGCGACGCGAGCCGGTCGTCGGTGTCGGAGGGGGCCACGCCGCCATCGTAGAGCGGCGTGACGCCCTCGCGGTGGTCGCGTGTTCCGGCGTGGTCCGGCCACGTGTAGGCACGCCGGTTGTCGGCGCGCTCCCCCTTGGCCGAGAAGGCGAGTCGGTCGTCGACTCGCCTTCGTGGCGGCTCAGCGGAGTCCGTCGGGGCGCGCGGCGCAGTGGACTGAGCTCGCCTTGTCGTCGAAGTGGCGCTTCATCCAGCAGACGTGGGTCGCGCTGACAGCGAGCGTGTCGTGGACGAGGACGTGGGCGACGGGACGCCAGTCCGTGCCCGTGATCTCGCGGCCGACGACGCCCCATGAGCTGCAGGTCGCGAAGACGAACCGGCTGTCGGTGACGAAGGCGCCGCAGTCCTGCGGGAGCGGATGATGCTTCATGGTCGAGAGCTCGAGCTCCTGCCCGTCGAACAGGCGATCGCCGGCGAGCGCGAGCTGCTTGAGCAACCACGATACCTCTCCTAGATCCGCGCTCGGCGCCGTCGGCGAGACACTCTGGAAGAGATGTAGCTTCTCGCCCGCCTGGTCGAGGAAGTAGATCGCGCCGCCGCCGACGGCGAGCTCGCGCGGCGACACCACGGGCACGAGCATCTGCGGAACGGCGGTCGCGATCGGGATGCGCACGATGCCGTGATGAAACGCGCTGACGATCAGGTCGACACCGTCGAGCTGCATGGCGACGGCTTGAAGCCCCTTGTGGAACACCGTGGAGGCTCCGCCCTGCTTTGGCACCGCCGAGATCTCGCGGGTGTTCGACATGTAGAAGAGCCACGTGCCGTAGCTCGCGAGCGCATGACTCGAAGACATCGATCCCATGGCGACGCGCGTCGCAGGCAACCCAAACGGCGTCGTGTATACGGCACCGTCCTGGCACGAGACGTACGCCCCGGTCTCGTCGAGGACGAAGGCCTCCCACCAGCACGACTCGAGGCGCGCGAGCAGGAACGGCTTGGGCCGGGCGTCTTTGGATACCCAGTCGCTCGCGGAGGGCGGAGCAGGCGAGACGAACTTGTGATGCATGACCCTGAGCGGCGCGAAGCTGGAAGGCGCGGCGCAGCCGACGAGGAGGAGACCCGCAGCGAGCGCGCGCACCCGAGCAGGATACCTCCGCGGACCGACGCTCGCTCGTCGACGGCGACGACGGGCGGTGGCAGTGCATCCCCGCGCCCGGCGGTGCCGTCGGGATCCCTTGCGCGACGCGGCGCGAGAAAAGGAGTGACACGGCCGTCGCCATTATATATGCTGATTCAAGATGGCGAAGCGCCTCCCCCGCCAGCTCGAGCTCGGACTCGAGAAGCCGAAGCACGGTGGCGCGCGCAAAGGGGCAGGGCGGCCGCGGCGTTCGACCGAGAGCGTCCCGCACGTACGTCGCCCCGACGTGAGCGAGCGCCATCCGCTCCACGTCACGCTGCGCATGCGGCGCGAGGTGTGGAACCTGCGGAGCCAGCGCGCGTTCCGCTGCGTCCGCCACGCGCTCGCCGCCGAGCAGGCGCCCGGCCGTCTGCGCATCGCGCACTACTCCGTGCAGGGGAACCACATGCACCTGGTCGTCGAGGCCGACGATCGCGCGATGCTCTCGCGGCGGATGCAGGGGTTCTCGATCCGGCTCGCGAAGCGCATCAACCGGCTCATGGGCCGCACGCGCGGGCGCGTGCTCGCCGAGCGCTATCACGCGCGCACGCTGCGGACGCCGACCGAGGTGCGGAACGTCCTCCGGTACGTGCTCCGGAACCACGAGAAGCACAGCGCGCAGGCCGGCCGCGTCGGCATCGCCATCGATCCCTTCTCGTCCGCGCCGTGGTTCGAGCACTGGCGCGTGCCGCCGAACGCCAAGAGCACGCCTGCGACGGGACCTCCGCCGACGAGCGCGCCGACGTCGTACCTGCTGAAGACGGGTTGGCTGTGCGCCGGCGGCAAGCTCTGAGCGCGCGCGTTTGCGCGCCGGGCCGCCGTACGGCATGAAGCCCGGGTGCGGCTCGCTCCCATCTCCCTCGCCCTCTTCCTCACGCTGCCCGCGTGCGGCGCGAAGTTCTCGAGCAGCGCGCCGCGGGACGCCGATCCGGACGGACGTCTCGGCGACGGCGCGAGCGCGGACGAGGGGATCGAAGACGACGGCGTGGACGACACCGCGTTCGACGACACGACGCTGCCCGACACCGGCAGGGTCGACACCGGCATCTTCGACACCGGAAAGGTCGACACCGGCAGCTTCGACACCGGCTCGCCCGACACCTTCGGACCGCCGCTCGACGGCGGATCTTCAGGTCGCACCGGTGCGACGTGCGCGACGGCCGCCGACTGCGACACGACGGGCGACGGCATCTCGTACTGCACGAACAATCTCTTCGTCATCGGCCCGCTCAATCCGACGGCGGTCTGCATGCAGGCCTCGTCGGAAGACGTCTGCGCGCCGAGCACCGCGGGCACCCCACGGTTCTGCGACGGCGGCGCCGGGCTCTGCACGAAGTCCGGCGATCAACCCTCCCTCTGCGAGCCGATGTGCCGCTTCGATTCCACCGGCAATTACCTCGCGAACGGGGCGTGCGCCGGGAAGAACGCGTGCAACCCGGAGATCTTCGCGCTCGACGCGACGACGAGCAAAGCCGTCGGATTCGGCACCTGCCAGGGCGGCTGCGAGCTCGACGCGGACTGCCCCGCTGCCAGCAAGTGCGATCCGCTCCACCGACTCTGCGTGAAGACCTGCACGGGCGACACCCAGTGCAAGAGCGGTTGGACCGGCGCTCCGGCCACGTGGAGGTGCGACGTCGCACGCGGCGCGTGCACCTTCTTCTATCCGAAGAACCCCGGCGACGTCTGCGCCACCAGCGACGAGTGCCTCTGCGTGAAGGCCGCGACCGCGACGACGGGCTTCTGCACGTCAGTCTGCAAGACCGGCGGAGCTCCGTGCGCGTCCGGTTTCACCTGCGACGCGCGCGTCCCCGAGAAGGCGGCCGACGGCAGCACGCTGTTCTCCCTCACGACGCAGCCGCTCGGAATGGGCGGATTCTGCTTGAAGAACTGCGCGGTCGACGGCGACTGCGCCACGGGGCTCGTCTGCGTCCGATCCGCGGGTCTGACGCAGAAGACGTGTCGCCCGCCGACGCCGTGACGGTCACGCAGAGATCGTGTCGCCCGGCCGCCGGTCTTTGAGACCCCTGCGGCCGCCGAGCCACGCGAAGGGGACCGTCAACACCGGCAGCACGACGCCGAGCCACGCGTAGCTCCCGCGCAACCCGCCTGCGATCGCGAGCCCCCACAGAACCAGACCCGCCATGGCGCCGCCGATCCCGCTGTCGCGCGGTGTGGTGCCGAAGCGGCCGACCACGTAGCCGCCCGCGTACCCGGAGGCGCAGATGGCGACGGCGGTGAGCGCTGCGCCCGCTGCCATCGAGCCGCCGCTCCGCGTGATGAAGCCGACCACCGGCGTCAGCAGCAACATCATCGGGATGAACACCGCGAACGTGGAGAGCGCGCCGAGGATCGCCCACGCGGCCGGCGAGCGCTTCTGCGGGAGATCGCTCCCGAGGTCCACATCTTCCAGAGCGGTGAGGGGCGCGCGCTTCGGCTGCCCCACCACGGGGAGCGAAACGCGCTTGCGAGGCGGCTCCGCCATGGGGTCAGACGCTGGTGACGACGGCAAGACTCTTCTTCGATGCGGTCGCGCGCGGGAGATCGCGCACGTGCTCTTCCGTGAGCGCACCGACGAGCGAGTGTGCGTTCGCGGCCGCGACGCGGACCTCGACGAAGCGACCGACGAGGGGAAGCGGATCGCGACCGTCGGGCACGTCGAGGTGGACGATCTCGTTCCGCTCGCTCCGGCCCATGACGCGCGTCGCGACCTTGACCGTCTTCGTGCCGGAAGCGCGCGATTCCCCCTCGATCAACACGGTGACGCTCGACCCGACCAGTGCTCCGAGGTGCGCGCGCTGCTGGACCTCGACCGCGGCGAACAACGCGGCGAGACGCGCGTCCTTCACGCGCTCCGGGACGTCGTCCGCGAGCTTGAGCGCGGGCGTGTGGGGACGCGGCGAGAACTTGAAGCCGAACGAGGCCACGAGCCCGGCCTCGCGCACGAGCGAGAGTGTCTGCTCGAAGTCCTCGTCGCTCTCGCCGGGGAAGCCGACGATCACGTCGCTCGACAGCGTGAGCGACGGCACGCGCGCGCGGAGGGCGTTCACCCGCTCGAGGTACGACTCGCGCGTGTACCGACGGATCATCCGCTTGAGCATTCGGTTCGAGCCGGACTGCACCGGGAGGTGCAGGTGCTTCGCGAGGACCGAGAGCTCGGCGTGCGCGTCGATCAGCGCGTCGTTCAGGTGACGCGGGTGCGGCGACGTGTAGCGGAGTCGACCGAGCTCCGGGACCTCGCGCGCGATGGCGCGGAGGAGCTCCGCGAAGCGCGACGTCTCGTCGCGGCGCGCGGGCTCGTCGCCGCGCGATCCTTCGGCGTCGTCGATCGACTCCGGCGGAGTCCACGAGTTCACCGTCTGGCCGAGGAGCGTCACCTCGCGCGCGCCCATGGCGACCATCGCGCGGACCTCGGCGACGATCTCCGCCATCGGGCGATACCGCTCGGGGCCGCGCGTGTAGGGGACGACGCAGAACGAACAACGCTCGTCGCACCCCTTCATCGTGGTCACGAAGACCGAAACTCCGCGCCCTCCGGTGCTGGCGGCGGCGAGGAAGCTCGGCCGCTCCACGTCGAAGACGGTGCGGGCGACGGGCGGTCCGCCGTGGCGGATCGTCTCGGCCAGCGCGGCGAGCTCGCCGAGGTTGTCGGGTCCGACGACGATGTCGATGTGCGGGATCGACGCCAGCAGGCGCTCCCCCTCTTGCTGCGCGACGCACCCGGCGACCGCGATCACGACGTCGGGACGGCTCTTCTTCAGCGGGCGGAGTCGGCCGACCTCGCTCCGGAGCTTGTGCTCTGCCTTCTCCCGAACGCTGCAGGTGTTCAATACCACGAGATCCGCGTCCCCCTCGCCGTCCGCGGCGACCCAGCCGTTCGCGCGGAGGGAGTCCTCCATGCGCTGCGAG
>JBKJQC010000634.1:0-5519 GCA_046593995.1 Polyangiales bacterium | reverse complement strand
GTCGAAGACGCCATCTCCGCCATCGCCACCAAGTGGGTGCCCGTCGAGATCGTCACGCCGCCGATCCCCATCGACGAGGTGCACGAGATCGAAGCCGTGCGCGACGCCCTGCTCCTCGCCCAGGCGCGCGGCACGCATGCATCGATCCTCTATGGGTTCGCGTTCCAGCTGAACCCCGAGGTGCCCTCGCTGGACGCGGACAGCCTCCGCCAGCACCTCCAAGCGTTCTTCCTGCTCTACGACTGGCTGCTCGAAGAGTGCAAGCCGGACTTCACGCGTCGCATCGGTCCGTTCATCCAGCCGTTCTCGGACGACTACCGCGCGAAGGTCGTCGACCCAACGTATCGCCCGGGGATCGATCGACTGATCGACGACTATCTGCTCGCCAATCCGACGCGCAATCGACCGCTCGACATGCTCCCGGTGTTCGCGACGCTCCGGAAGGAGAAGGTCCTCGCGGTCGCGCGCGAGAGGTCGAAGGTCAAGGCGCGGCCGACCTTCCACTATCGACTGCCGAACTGCCAGGTCGACGAGAAGGACTGGTCGTTCGCGACGGAGTGGAATCGCTGGATCGAGGTCGAACGCCTCGCCGCGGACGACCTCCGACGCGAAGAGCTCGGACGCGCGTTCCTCGCGCGCGCCAAGGACAAAGCGCTCCACCGAGACAGCTGGGTCGCCGAAGTCGAGCACGCGATCGGATGAGCGGAATGGCGCGGCGCCCTACCGTGGGAGTGACGGGTCCCGATCGCGGCGGCGCGGTCGCGTGGGAGATGACCCGCCTCGCGCTCAAGCGCGCCGGCGCCGACGCGCTCCGCGTGACGTCCGATGCGCCGCACTCGATCGACGGGCTCGACGGCCTGGTGGTCGGTGGCGGCGCGGACATCGACCCCACGCTCTACCGAGATCGCTACCGAGATCGCTGGAGCGGCGACGACGAGACGATGGGACACGTGATGGAGGTCTCCGCCAAGCAGGTCCAGCAGAACCGCACGCCGGCGCTCTCGCTGCTCCTTGCTCCGGGCCTCTACCTGATGCGCAAGGTCTTCGAGATCCACACGCAGGCCGGGCCGGATCCGCGTCGCGACGACCTCGAACGGCGGCTCCTCGACGGCGCGCTCTCGCGCGGGATCCCCATCCTCGGGATCTGTCGCGGCATGCAGCTCCTCAACGTGCAGCTCGGCGGAACGCTCCACGAAGACGTCGCGGGGTTCTACGTGGAGTTCCCCCAGGTCCGCACGGTGTTGCCGCGGAAGCTCGTGCAGATCGACCCCGAGAGCCGCCTCGCGCGCGTGATCGGCAACGCGCCGTGCAACGTGAACGCGCTCCACCACCAGGCGATCCGCGGCCTCGGCGAGGGGCTCTCGATCGTCGCCCGCGAGAACAACGGCATCGCGCAGGCGATCGAGCAGCGAAGCGCGCGCTTCGTCATCGGGGTCCAGTGGCACCCGGAGTACATCCCGCAACATCGCCGTCAGCAGGCGCTGTTCGAGGCGCTCGTCGACGCAGCGTGAGGCGTCAGCGCTTCCAGGGGGGCAGCGCGATGAGCATGCAGAGCGCGCTGCCCGCACCCATCACGACGGGTCCCCAGTAGCGCAGCGTCACGAGCCACACGGTGCCAGCGATCATCGCAAGGAGGATGAGCGCGCGCGCCGCCCAGCTCGGGAGCTTCTCCGTCATTGGACCGACACGTCCCGCGGCGGCACGAGGAAGAGCACCTTGCGCGTGTCGAGCTTCACCGAGCCGGGCATGCCGAGCACGTCGATGAAGGCGTTGAAGAACTGCGCGACCGTCTTCGGCTTCACGTTGGTGTTCATCTTCGGGATGACCTCGAAGCACACGGGCGTCCCGACCACGACCGAGATGAACGTGTCCTTGTACGAGTCGCCGTTCGTGTCCTTCGCCGCCTGCAGCTTGCAGTCGGCGCCGTTGCCCTCGTCCATCGCGCGGAGGGCAGTGATGAACTGGGTCGCGTCGACGCCGTCCTCGTTCATCACGTCGTTCGAGGCGACGGCGGTCACGTCGAATGTGCTGCCGACACTGATCGCCTGGATGGCCCTGACGATGCCGACGTCGACGCCGCTGCCGTCGCTGTTCGCCATGAAGTTCAGCCGACAGGTCCCCCCCGGTCCGTCGGCAGCGCGGCACGCCCCGCCCGGGCCGGTGGGACACTGGTTCGCGCCGCAGCCGCCCATGGTGAACGCGTTCGGGGGGAGGTTCGAGCCGGTCGCATCCGACAGCTGGTTCGCCTGGGTCTCGTCCCCCTTGGTGATGTCGACGAAGCGCGCGTTCGCGTTCTTGAAGGCGGTCTTCAACGTCTCGATCGACGGCGGCGAGAAGACCGACGCGCAGTACGGCGCCGTCGCGACGTCGTGCCAGTTGATGTCGGTGATGAGGACGACGACCGCGAGCGCGCCTGCGCGGAAGTCCACCCCTCCCGTCGTCCCCGCCGCGGGGATGTGTTGTGGGACGCTGCCGCCCTGCCAGCGCAGCTCCTGCCCCGTCAGGATGTGCATCATCGACGGCACCTGCGACTCGGGGAGATCGTCTCCGTCTCCGAGCGCGTACTTCGCGGCCGCGGTCTTGGCCAGACCGAGGTCGGTCGTGACGACCTGGTGCACCTTCACGGGAAAGTCGCCGGCCACGCCGTGGCCGCATGCGCTCAGCGGGTAGTCGCGGTGGTCGACGATGGCCATCCCGACGTTGGGGATGGACGCCTGCAGGTTAGGCAAGAGCGTCCCGGAGAGCGCGCCCTTCAAGTTGTCGATTGGAACCCTCATCGACGCGGTCGTGTCCATGTTGAACGCGACGTCGACCTGCTTGATCTTCGTGCCGAACTGCAGGACGTCGTTCTTCGGATCGGGATCCGCCATGTAGGGGACGGTGAAGAAGAAGTCCTTCTGCGGGCCGGATTTGCGGAGCTGGACGAGGGTGAGGTTCGTCGAGCCGGACTTCCCGGACGCGTTCGCACGCACGATCGTCGTGAGCCCGAGCTTGCCACCGGGGAGCGTCGTGACCGAGGTGAACGTCGAGGAGCCTCCGAACCCGCCGACGGTGGCATCGACGTCGAACGTCGTCTCACCGGTCACGTCTTGCTCGGTCCCGTTCTCGAGGATCAAGCTCGCGGTGTAGGGGAGCTTCACCACGAAGCCGGGGACCGACTGATCGATCGTGACGATACTGTTCGTCGGCGTGATCTTCAGCCCGGTGAACCCGGGCAGGGTCCCGCCCTCGCCGGTGCCGACGTCGAGGTCCCCGATGCCGCCCTCGCTCTTCGTCCCGGAGTCGGGCTCGTCGATGTACTCCTCTTCGGGATCGACTGTCTTGTTCGCCCCGCAGCCGACGAGACCGGCGAGGACGGCGGACGCAGCGAGCGAAGACGCGAAGCGCAGGGTGGTCATCGTGCTCCCGAGGTCCCCCCCCCGAAGCCCCGAGCGTGGGGCCCCTTCATTGTTCAGGGCGATCCGAGTCCGTCAAGGAGAGCTCAGCGAGGGATCGGGTCCGTGGCGGGCACGACGACGACGACGCTGCGTGACTGGAGCACCTTTCCGGTCGACGTCGTGACGTCGACGAACACGCGATGGAACGCCGCGCCCTCCGCGGAGGGGATGGTGACGTTCGGCTTCGGGCTGACCTCGAAGCAGAGCGCGCGCTCCTCGGAGGCGGCGACGAACGTGTCGTGCACTCCGTCTCCGTCGGTGTCCTTCGTGGCCTGCGGCGCGCACACTGGAGTCGGCATCTTCGGGTTGCCCTCGGCCATCGCGCGGATCTCGACGAGCTTTCGGGCGTCGACGCCGGGCGGATTGGCCTCGTCGTTCCGCAACACGACCTTCACGTCGCTCCCCGCGCCTCCGCCTGCGACGGACGCGTAGACGGAGAGGAGGTCGCGATCGGGGTACGGCTCCTTTCCGCGAGGGGCATAGAAGAGGAAGTCCTTGGCATCGCCGGTGGCGCGAACGCGGACGATCGTCAGCTTCGTGCGCCCGACCTTCCCCGACGCACGCGCCGTGACGATCATCGTCCGGCCGATCGCGGTCAGCGGGAGCGGTACCGTGGACGAGAACATCGGACCGCTGAACGCGCCGAGGGTCGGATCGTCGAGCTCGAACGCGCTCGCGGCCGTGACGTCCTGACCGTCGAGCCGCGCGCTGAATCGCTTGGTCGCGGGCTGCGCCGGGGACGCCGCGAGGTCGTACGTGACGGTCGAGTTCGCCGGCTCGACCGCGATCGCGTCCTCCTCCGCATCGACCCGGCCGTCGGCGAGGACGAGCCCGGTCTCGGCGTGCGCGTCGATCATCGCGACGTCGAGGCCGCTGTCCGCAGGCGTCACGGCTCGGTCGGCGCTGCACGAGGCGAGTCCCGCGACGGCCAGCGCAAGGCAAGCGTAGAGCGATCCCATCGTTCGGTGCATGCGCGCTTCCCCCCGAGTCCTTCACGCGCCCGCTCGCGCTGCGCGTCGTGCGTTCGAACGCTGCTTTTCACCGCCGCCGCGAGCACTGCGAGCATGTCCGGCATCGGGTGGACGAGCAATCTCTCGTCCCCTTTTCGTCGGCGCATCCATCCTCTACGAGGCAGACGAGCGTCTTGGTCCGCGTTTGTGAACGGAAACCGCGCGACGCCTGTGGAACACCGGCATCGGACCTCGACGACGCCGCCCGAGTGGTGTCGCGAAGACTTCAGAATGAGGCCCGTTCGCTTGGACCCCCCCTCCGACCCCATCGTTCTCGCCGTTCGCGGCGAGGGGGGCTCGCGCGCGGACGCCGACCGCGGAACCGGGCCACAACGCACACTCGAGCCCGGTTGGGCTGCGATGCCGAGTCTATCCTCCCCCCGCCTCGGCGCCGCCTTTGATGCGCTCGCCACCCCCGTCCTCGTCGCGTCGCGCGACTCGGAAGAGATCACGCCGAACGCGGCGGCTCGGGTCGCGCTCCATCTCGGCGAGGGCGACCGCATTCGCTCCCTCGACGATCTCGCGTCATTGATTCGACCGCGCGCCGACGGCGCCGTGCTCGCGGGCGAGGCGACGCCCCTCGCGCGCGCCCTTCGTGGCGAGACGCTGCATGGCGTGGTGATGGAGGTTCGCGTCGGCGACGACGCCGAACGCACCTGGAAGATCGACGCCGCCCCGATGCTCGAAGCCGGTGAGCGCGTCGGCGCGGTCTGCTCGTTCTGTGACGTGACCGACCAGCAGCTCGACGACGCGATGGCAGACGATCTGCTCGGCCGGGCCGCACACGACCTGCGAACTCCGCTCACCGCAATGAAGGCGAGCGCACAGCTCCTCGGCCGCGGTTTCGATCGACTCGACGAGGCCGCGCGCTCTCGCACGCTGTCGCTGCTCCTCGCGCAGGTCGAGAAGATGGCGACCCGCATCGACGAGGTCGTCGACGCGGCACGCATCCGACGCGGTCGCTACGATCTCGTCCCCGAAGACCTCGACCTCCACGCAGTGCTGACCGCGATCGTGACGACGATCACGGCGATGCCCGGCGCGCCGCCCGTCCGCCTCGAAGCGGCCGAAG
>JBKJQC010000575.1:0-7318 GCA_046593995.1 Polyangiales bacterium | reverse complement strand
GTCCCGTTCTGCAATGGCCAACGTCGTCCGCGTCTAACGCACGTCGCTCCCGTGGGCCAAGACGCCTAGGATCGAGCTTCCGTGAGACGCGTGCTTCTCCTCGCAGTCGCCCTCACGGGCTGCCCGCGGGCGATCGTCCAGAGCCCCCACGCCGATCCGCCGAAGCACGCCGCGGACACGCCCGCCGTCCTCGCGCCCGGTCCGTGCCTCGAGCCGGTGTCGGAGGCGCGGCGTCGGCTCGGATCGGACGCGGACGCCGCGGGAGTGAAGCTCGACCGGTCGGTCGATCTCGACGGCGACGGCGCGTTCGACGTCGCGGTCACCCACCAGAGCTTCTGCGGGACCGGCGGCTGCGTCTGGCACCTCTTCCTCGCGCGCGGGACCTGCGGCCATTGGGTCGGCGAGATGTTCGGCGTCACGCCCGTACCACGCACTGCGTCGTCGCACGGCCTCGTGGAGCTCGAAATCGCGACCCGGGACGGGTGCGGCGGTCTCGCCCGCACGGAGGCGCGGGCACGGTTCGATGGGCGGGCGTACTCGACCTATTCGCAGCGGCGGTGCCGGTGCCCGACGGAGTCGACCGGTCCTGACGACGTCTGCAGCGAGTGGTCGGAAGGCGCCGACGCCGGCCCGCCCCGCGCGCCGACCGCGCCATGACTTCGGCTACACCTTTGGCCCGCACGACCGAAGCTGGAGTATGCTGCGGCGCATGAAGCGACTTCGCCTCACTGCCGTGGCGCTGCTCGGCCTCGCGTCCGTGCTCTGGCTCGCGTGCGCGACGAAGCAGCAGAACGGCGCCGAGTGCCTCAAAGGCAGTGACTGCGAGTCGGACCGCTGCGTGCAGTACGTCTGCTATCAGCCGGAGCAGTCGAAGATTGCGCTCCCCGACACCGGCACGGCGACCGTTGCCGACACGGGCACGGACGCTCCTGCCGTCGCGGAAGTCGGCGACACTGCCACGACCCCGGAGACCGGTGACAACGACACCGGCACCGATACGGCCACCGCCGACTGAGCGACCGCCTGCGATCCTGCTCACCGTCACGTACGACGGCGCGGGGTTCGTCGGGTTCGCGCCGCAACGCGAGGGACGCACCGTACACGGCGTCCTGACGGCGGCGGTGCGCGCGCTCGATCCAGGCGTGTCGACGCTGCACGGAGCGAGCAGGACGGACTCGGGCGTCCACGCACACGGACAGGCCGTCTCGTTCGACCCCGAGCGGCGCATCCCGCCGAAGGGCTGGGTGCTCGGCGTGAACGCGAACCTGCCGGACGACCTCGCCGTCCGCCACGCACGAGAGGTCGAGCCGGGGTTCGATCCGCGAGCCAGGAGCCGCGGAAAGCGCTACCGATATGTCCTGATGATCGATCGCGTCCGCGATCCGCTTGTCGATCGACGCACCTTCCGCGTCGAGCCGCCGATCGATCTCCCCCTCGCGCGCGCCGAGGCGAGCACGATGCTCGGTACGCACGACTTCCGCGCCTTCCGGACGTCTACCGACCCGCGCATCGACACCATCCGCACGCTGTCGCGCGTCGACGTCGTGCAAGGCGCCGATCCGCGGCTCGTCGAGATCGTCGTCGAGGGCTCCGCGTTCATGCACAACATGGTGCGGATCCTCGTCGGCACGTTGGTCGACGTCGGGCGTGGCCGGCTGAAGCCAGGAGCCGCCGTGCGTGCGCTCGCCTCGGGCGCGCGCACCGACCTCGGCTTGACGGCCCCGCCCGAAGGGTTGTTCCTCGACGAGGTGTTCCTCGACCTCGACGGGGCTCTCGCTGAAGGAGGCGCATCGTGGCCGTGAAGGCGCTGCGTACGTGGGTGCGCGCCGTCGACGCGCGCGACGCGGGCGCGCTCCTGCGTCTGCACCGCGAGCTGTGGTTCGATCACGACGGCCGTGGCGGGATGCCCGCGTCCACCGACGAAGAGGTGTGGCGCGCGTACGGAGACGTCCTCGAGCGACAGCTCGCGCATCGCGACGGTCGTCGCGCGCCGAACGGTGCGTTCGAGGGCAAGCTCGGGCACCTCGTCGGCGAGTGGGACGGACGCGTCGTCGGCCAGGTCGAGGTCTATCTCGATCGCTTCGGGTGGGACTCGAAGACGCCGCACGTCGCGGAGCTGCGCTCGCTCATCGTGACGCACGAAGCGCGCGGCGTCGGGCTCGGCGCAGCGCTGGTGCGCGAGGCAGCGGCGGCGGCGCGTTCACGCGCAGGCTCGTCGACGATCGTCGCAGCAGAGGTGCTCGCGCGGAACGAAGCGCTCTCCTTCTACGACCGCCTCGGCTTCCGCACCCTCGAGCGGCTCACGGCCGTGCAGACGCCGCCTCCAACGCCGGCGGGGTTCACGGTGCGGGTGGCGCAACCCACCGACGCCGGGGATCTCGCCGTGCTCGATCAGTCCGCGCGCGTGCGACGGCTGCACTGGGGCGATCCGCGCTTCGATCCGCCGCCCACGTCGATCGGTGGTGATCTCGTGCGCATGATCGCCGACGGGCTCGCGCTCGACGAGGCGCAGCGGAGCAGCGACCCCGGGAGGATCCGGGAAGAGCTCCTCGCGCGCGATCGCAGCGGACGCGCCGTCGCTTGCGGCTACCTGGTGTCGTCGTTGCTCGGGCCCCCATTCGCCCCCGTCGTTCGTGCGGAGATCGCGCGCCTCTCGGCGGATCCCGACGATCCGGTCGCCATCGCGGGCTCCGTCGCGTTGGTCGCGCACGCGTTCGAGCGCGTCGCGCCCTACGGCACGCGCGAGATGCTGGTCCGCTCGGCGTTCCTCGACCCGATCGGTGCCACACTCGCGTCGCACGAGCGCGCGCGTCCGTTCTCCTGGATCCTCGCCGCCCCGGCGACGACTGTCCTCCGGCGCGCGAAATCCTGAGCACGCAACCGAGACGGCCGTCGTGTCGACCGGTGGTTCGTGTTCGAAAGCCTGCTCTCCGCGCTCCAGCATCGGGTCGTGTCGTTCGTCGCCCCGCCGGAGTGCGCGGCGTGTGACGAGTCGCTCGCGCGCGACGCCGTCTTCTGCCGTGCGTGCGTCGGGACGCTCCTCCCCCCGCCGTCCCTGCCGGAGGGGACGACGGCCTCCTTCGCGTACGGTGGCGCGCTCGCCGACGCGATTCGCTCGGTGAAATACAGCGGGCGCGTCGATCGGTTGCGCGCGCTCGAACGCGCGGTGATCGAAGGCCTGCCGTCGCCGGAGGACATCGACGTCGTGGCGCCGATCCCTTTGCACGTCTCCCGTCTGCGCTCGCGCGGATTCGATCAGGCCGGCGTGCTGGCGCGCGCGGTCGCACGCGCCCTGTCACGGCCGCTCGACGTCGAGCTGCTCGCGCGCACGGTCGACACTGGCCACCTCGCCGCGCTCGATGCCGGTGCGCGACGGATGGCGATCCATTCCGCGTTCACGGCGCGACGCGCTCGACGTGTGCTGCTCGTCGACGACGTCCGTACGACCGGCGCGACGCTCGAGGAAGCCTCCCGCGCGATCGAGGCCGTGGGTGGCAGCGCGCGCGCGCATGTACTCGCGGCCACTCCCCGGGATGGGAGCGCGTAGGATGGGCCCCTCCCTCGATGGCCGAACGTACGCACGATCCGACGGCGAAGCGGCTCCGCGAGGCGCGCGAGAAAGGAGACGTCCCGCAGGCACCCCTCGTCGCGGGAGCGCTCGGGCTCCTCGCGCTCCCCTTCGCCATACGAGCAGCGCTCGTCGCGAGCACGCGCGACATCGCACGGACGCTGCGTGCCCCGATCGAGGTGACCAGCATCGACGGCCTCGCGATCGCGCGCTCCGTCGTCGGCGGCGTAGCTCCGATCGCGCTCACGCTCGTCGCGATCGCCGTCGCCTCCGGAATCGCGCAGGGCAGCATCACCTTCTCACCGACCCGACTCTCGCCCGACCCGTCGCGGCTAGAGCCCTTCTCGGGGATGAAGAAGCTCGTCGATCCGTCGAAGATCTGGAGTGCTTCGCGCGGCCTCGTGGTCGCCCTGGTGCTCTCTGCGGTCCTCGCGCGCGTGGTCTTCGATGCGCTCGTGCGCGGTGCACGCGTCACCGGCGACGGCGGTGCGACGATCGACGCGGCGATCGCGGTCTCCACGCGCGCGATCATGCTGGGCGGGGGAGTCGCCTGCGCGATCGCGGTGATCGACGCGCTGATCGCGCGGCATCTCTGGCTCGGTCGACTGCGCATGACGCGCGACGAGGTGACGCGTGAGCACAAGGAAGGCGAAGGGGACCCCGAGATCAAGCGCCGGCGCGAGGAGCTGCACCACGAGCTCATGGCAGCGGAAGCGGTCACCGCCGTCCGCAACGCGACGGTCGTCGTGATCAACCCGACGCACCTCGCGTGCGCCCTCCGCTACGACTACAAGGGGACCGACGACGAGGACGCTGCGCCCACGCTGCTCGCAAAGGGGCACGGCGCGCTCGCCGCGAAGATCGTCCAAGAAGCGCGCAGGCTCGGGATTCCGGTGATCCGCGACGTGCCGGTCGCGCGTGCGCTGATGGAGCTCGAGATCGGCACCGAGATCCCGGAGGCGCTCTACGAAGCGGTCGCCGAGGTGCTGCGCGCGGCCTGGGAAGAAGAGCCCTGAGCTACTTCTTGGGCGGGAACGGGATCGCGGTCTGCGCGGCCCGTGCTTCGGCCGCGCGCTCTTTCGGACCCTGCGGCGCCGCCTCGGGCGCCTGCTCACGGGCGAGCGCCTCGCGTTCGCGGACCAGATCGGCAGTGACCAGATCGAGGTTGTCGTACGCGAACGCCAGCGCGTCGAAGATGCGCGCGGGCCCGAGCTGCGGGTAGCGACGGAGCAGCGTCTCGACCGTCGTGCCCTGCCGGTGCCACGAGAACAGCCGACGCACCGGGACGCGCGTCCCCTCGATGAGCGGGCTCCCATCGGCGACGTGGTCGTCGACGGTGACGTGCGGGTGCGGGATGCGTACGGGCGGGAGCGGCACGGCGCGCCTAGATTACCGCGCCTGCGGGCGGCCGCGGACCCGTTTCCACGGTCGAGCGGCGGCGGAGCCAGACTGCGCAGCCGAGCAGGCCTGCGGCCATCGGCATGTAGACCAGCACGTAGCGGCCGATCGACCCGATGTCGTCCTCGGAGAGGTGGAGCGCGATCTGCACCGACGGCTTCGGCGGCAGGTCGAGGATCGGGGGGCGCGCAGTCAGCCACGAGACCCAGAGCAGACCGAGGGTCCGGCTGAAGGTCATCGTCGGGCTCGGATCCTGGTAGGCGGCGTTGACGAACGGCGTCGAGGAGCCGACCACCACGCCGCGGGTCCCGCGGTTCGCGCCCGGTGCCTTGGGACGTTCGATCGCGACCGCGACGTCGAGCGGTCCGCCGCGATCGTCGCTCCCCTTCTTCGGCTCCTGCTTCGACGAGAGGAACGCGGCGAGGTCGTGGAGCGCGAAGCTCTTCTCGCTCGATGCGAGGAGCGGCACCGTCGCGGAGCCCTCCTTGCGAACGATCGATCGGGAGTACATGAGCGGCACGAACGCCTCGGCGCCACGCGACTCGGCAAAGCGACGGAGATCGTCGGTGGTCGCGTGCGGGAGGACGCGCGCGCGGAACACGAGGCCGAGCTGGTTCGGCTCGCGGAGCGCGGGCTCCTCTTCCACCACCACCGAGTCCTCGAGTGTGACCGAAGCTGCGGCCGCGGCGTCGGCGAGCCCGTGGGGCCGGAGCGCCTTCTTCTCGAGGTCGATCTCGGGAGGCACGACGAGGAGCAGCGAGGAGCCCTTGTCCACGGCGGCGGCGATCGTCTTCGCCTCGCCGGGGAGGAACGTCTCGGTGGGCGCGATCACGGCCACGAGCAAGCAGCCGTCGAGCTTGCCGGCGTCGCGCGGGAGCTCGACCGACTCCGGCGCGTAGTTGTCCTTCGCGAGCGTGTTCTTCAGGCTCGAGAGGCCTTCTTTCCCGGGGTCGTCGACGGAGGCCTCGTGGTGGCCGGTCGTGAAGCAGACGCGCGGACGATCGGTCGAGAGCACCGCGCGAATCGCGCCGGTGAGCGCGCTCTCGACCTTCGGCTTCACCTTCGTGTCCTCGCCCTCTTCGAGGACGATCATGTCGTCGGTCTTCACGTACCAGAGTCGCTTGCCGTGACGGACCACGACCTGCGCGTCGCTCAGGATGCGCCCCCCCTCGGCCTTGCCGACGTGCACGTCGAGCTCGGACTGGAGGCGGAGGAAGTCGGCGCGATCGCGATCGGGATCGAGGTAGCGGAGGATGAGGTGTCGCGGCGCGCGGGCGACGTAGTTCGTGAGCATCTGCTTCACCGAGCCGAGGAGCGGATCGCCGCCGCCGATGAAGACGAAGATCTCGACGTCCTGTCCGTCGCGCTCGAGCTGATCGAGCGTGAAGTAGGTCGCCTCCGAGAGCGTGTAGAGTTTGTTCCGCGACGCGTCCCAGCGCTTGTAGTGGCGGTTCGCGAGCACGTTGACGAGCAGCGCGAGCGCGCCCGCGGCGATGAGCCCCGCCGAGGCGAGCGCCTTCGTGCGCGCAGAGACCGGCGAGTCGCCTGCGTCCGGAGGCGGCATCAGCCCCACCTCCAAGCGTCGACCAAGCGTGTGGTGACGAACAGTGGGAAGACGACGAGCGACCCGTCGAGCACGAGGCGACGCGAGTCGATGATCCCCTTCGAGAGCTCGCCCATCTGCGACCACACCGAGACGTAGGCGCACATGTCGCGCGCCGGCCCCTCGTCGAGCACGAACTCGCCGAGCCCGAGGAGGAAGAACCCGAGGATGCAGATGGAGGAGAGCAGCAACGCGATCAGCTGGGTGCGCGCGACGGCCGACATCATCGTGCCCATCGCGATGTACTGCGCGCCCACGCCGACCACGCCGAGGTAGCTCACGGCCACGATGCGATAGTCGACGTCCCCCGCGCGCTTCATGATCACGACGTAGAGCAGTGTGGGCGCCCACATCGAGGCGTACGCGACCATCGCGGCGGCGAACTTGGCGAGCACTATCCCGGTCGTGCCGACGGGCGCCGTGAGGAGCGTCTCGATGGTGCCGCTGCGCCGCTCCTCGGCGAAGAGCCGCATCGTGATCGCCGGGCAGATCAGGATCAGCGGCAGGTAATAGAAGACGTCGCCGCCGAAGAAGGCCTGCACGGGGCCCTGATCGATCGACGCCTCGGTCGCCTGCGCGAACGAGCGCACGAGCAGGTAGAAGTGCAGCCCCTGCCAGAAGACGAAGGCGAGGATCAGCACGTACGCGAGCGGCGTGACGAAGTACGCGAACAGCTCACGCTTGAACATCGGCCAGAAGTCGCTCATTCGTCCTCCTCGCGCACGTTCTGGCGGTCGGCGGAAGGAGGC
>JBKJQC010000534.1:0-7032 GCA_046593995.1 Polyangiales bacterium | reverse complement strand
GCGGGTGCGGGGGTCGTTCCTTGGAGGCCGAAGCCGTTCGATCATGCCCTCACCACGCGTCGGCCACGATTCCCCTCGTCGTCGTCGATCGTCGACAGGCGAAGCCGTTGGTCCCGGCCGCGGCGTCGAACGCCCTCCGATAGGAGCGCTATGCTGCGGGAATGAACGAGCCGGCGCGCCGGAGGACCCTCGCCGAGTACCTCGCCCTCGAGGCGGGCGGCGACGTGCGCTACGAGTACGTCGACGGTGAGGTATTCGCGATGGCGGGCGGTTCGCCCCAGCACGCCGCCATCGCGGGCAACGTGATTCGGCACCTCGGGAACGTTCTGCGCGATCGGCCCTGCCAGGTGTTCACGTCCGACGCGAAGGTCGAGATCGAGGCCACCGGTCTGTTCACGTATCCCGACGTCACGGTCGTCTGCGGCGAGGTGCAGCGGTCGAAGAAGGTCAACGAGGCGATCGTGAACCCGCTTCTGCTCGTGGAGGTAATCTCGGACTCGACGGAAGACTGGGACCGCGGCGGCAAGTTCGCGCATTACCGGCAGATCCCATCGCTCCGCGAGTACCTCGTGATCTCCCAAACCGAGCGGTTCATAGAGCACCATGTGCGCCGCGACGACGGCTCGTGGATCCTGACCGACGTTCGCGGCGAAGCCTCCATCGCGCTCGCGAGCGTGCCTGGCGCGCTGCCGCTGGATGAGGTCTATCTCAAGATCAACCTATAGACTTGCGACTGCGGCCCTCGCCGCTCCGGTCGACGGCTGATCCGCGCCGCGGCTACTCGGGATCGCACGCACCGTTGCAGAACTGATCGACGATGCCCTCCTTGAAGAACTTCGCCTCCTGGGCCTGCGCGCTGTCGAGCGCGCGGACGAGGTCGTGCGGATCCTCCCCCTTCTGCGGCGGCGTGTTGTCCTTCGGCGCCTCGGGGAGATGGAAGTCGTACTCGACGATCGCCGACCCGGTGAAGGGCGCCTTCTGCTCCTCGAGGCCCCAGATCTTGCGCGCGTAGGGGGTGACGTTCTTCGCCTTGGCCGCGCGCGCGATGTAGTGCGCGCCGAGGGGGGTCACCTGCTGATCGCCGATCGCGACGTGCAAGAGGACGTCGTGCTTCGGGGTGTTCGGGAGCGACTCGCCGTTGATGTACGGGATCCAGCCGCCGGGCTCGGTGCGGTCCCACATCATCTGCACGAGCCCGAGCGTGAGCTGCAGATCGTAGGAGTCGACGTACACGCCGCGGAGGAAGAGGAAGAAGGGACCGAAGTCGAGGCTGCGGTTGAGGAGCAGGCTGTAGGGCGCGCCTGGCTCGCCGAGCACCCCGCGCGTCACGTCGGTGGAGAGCGCCATGTACGTCGCGCCGAAGATGCCGCCCTGGCTGTCGCCGCGGTAGTACGCGCGCGTCGGATCGATGGCGCTGTGGCCGTTGAGCTGGATCGCTGGCTCGTTCACGAAGCGCCCCTTCATCATGCGCATCGCGAGGAGCGAGTTGAGGATGCCCTGGTGCTGGCGCTCGATCATCGCGCGGAACCCGCCGATGTCGCCGATGATCGTCTCGGTGAGCGGATCGAGGTCCTCGTTCGCCATGCCCACGAGGTCCACCGCGACGGTCACGAAGCACCCCTTCTGGGCCATCTTCGCGAGGTAGCCGTCCTGTCCTTCGGTCTTGTATCCGAGGAGGCCGTGGCCGTTCTGCAGGAGCGCGCAGGGCTGGGTCTGGGCCGCCTTCGGCACCTGCACGAGGAACTCGAACTCCGCGGTGCCGTTCTGTTTCGGGAGTCCCTTCTCGTCGCGCACGAGCTTCGTCGGATAGAACGGCTTCTCGAGGTAGAGCGGCACCGTCATCCGACCCTTCAGCCGTTTGACGATGTTCTCGTTCGGGTTGTCGACGACCTCGTCGATCACGTACGTCGGCCCCTGATCGCCGACCGTCGCGAGCGCGTCGTCGCGCATGTGGAGGAGCGCCGAGGTGACGTTGTCGCGGCTCGCCGTGGTGAAGTCCCAGGCGATCTGCAGGTTCTCCTTCGGGACCTTCGCGGTCGCGAGGGTGGCGAAGATCTCCTTGTAGAGCGCGCGCCGCGCCTCCACGAAGGGCTCGCTCGACGCGGTGCCGTCCCGCAGCGCAGCGAACGCGGGCGAGGGCGGGATCACGGCGCCGTCCGGATCGACGACGTTGCGGATCGCGACGACGTAGCGCGTCGCGTTCTTCAGCCGCACGACGGGGCGGATGACGAAGGTGTTCTCCTCGGGATCCTTCCCGGCGACGTCCAGCTCGGAGAAGTGCGGGACGAGCTCACCCGTCGAGGTGTCGACCACGATCGTCGGCGAGTCCTTCGTCAGTGACTTGTCGATGGTGTCCTGGGTCGGCAGACCCGTCGTCGTCGCGTAGGGGAGGAGCGTGAGGATGTGGCCAGTGGGCGAGAACCCGTCGTGGTCGGCCCACGGCGCCGGGTCCGTCGGGATTCCCTTGTGCTTCGGAAGCACCTCGGTCTTGAAGGCGACGCGCTTCTTCGTCGGGGTCGTGGGGTCGTCGACGAGCGCGGTGTTCGAGGGGAAGGGGAACCCGCAGTGCCAGGGCACGATCGGATCACACGCCGCGTTCCAGTACGGCGCCTCGAGCGGCGGGCGCTTCGCGACGACCGGCACGGGCGCGGGCTCCTGCTTGGAAGAGCACCCACCGTTCGCGAGGACGCACGTGACGAGAGCGAAAAGCGAAGCGCGCGCGAACGTCATGAACGCACAGTCTATCGAGCCGCGAGCCCTCGTCTCCATGTCGTGCCGATTTGCCCCTTGACCGTGTCTACGATAATGGACACGATGTTCGGTATGACGAACTCAACGGTGTCGCCATGCGCGTGCTCTTCGTCGGTGGGGTCGATCGGGCCGAAGCTGCGCTGATCGAAGCGGGCCGGGCGCTCGGCGTCCGGGTCGAGATGCACTTCGGGGACGTGAAGGGGCGCGGCGCCGCGTCGCTCGAGGCGATGGTGACGCGCGCCGATCACGTGGTGATCGTGACGGGCATCAACAGCCACGGCGGTGTCCGGCTCGCGAAGCAGTTCGCGCGCAAGAGCGGTGCGCGCGTCTGGATCGTGCGCTCGTTCGGCACGGGCCTCGCGCGCAAGGTGATCGAGGACGTGCTCGCGTGCGACGAGGAGTCGTTGCGACGCCTCGCGCGCTGCGCCTGATCTCGCGTGAGGCTCAGGGGAAGAAGCTGCTGTCGCCGCCGAAGCCGCCGCCGTCGAAGCCGCCGAAGCCGCCGTCGCCGCCCGTCATCGCGCGGCGGCAGCTCTTCACGCCGCCGAAGCCTTGCTGACAGGTCTGCCCCATCGGGCACTCCGCGTTGGTGCTGCAGAGTCGGAGGCCCTGGGTGCAGGTCGCCTGGCACGTCGCCGCGCCGCCGGTGCTGCTCTGCTGCAGGCAGCACACCTGACCGCTCGCGCACGTCGACGAGTCGGTGCACGAGAGCGTCGCGCCGTTGTTGCAGGTCGCGCCCTTCGCGATGCAGCTCGAGCCGTTGAAGCTGGCGCAGCAGGCCTGCGTGTTCGGATCGCAGGTCGTCATTCCGCACGCGATCGTGCTCGGGCCGGAGCCCGCGTCCGTCGGCGTCGGGACCGAAGTGTCGGCGCCACTCGCGTCGGTCGCGGCGCCCGCATCGGTCGAACCGCCACCGCCGCCGCCGCTGCCCGCGTCTCCCCCCGTCGAGCCACCGCCGCCGCCGGTCTCGCTGCCGGTCGATCCGCCGCCGCTGCCCGCGTCTCCGCCGGTCGAGCCTCCACCCCCGCCACCGCTGCTCCCGCCGCTGCTACCGGTGTCGTCGACGCTGCCGGTGCCGGCGTCGTTCTCGAGGTCGGGGACGACGGTGCCGCCGCAACCGATCGCGGCAATGGAGAGGGCGAGGACTGCAGTCGAGAAGGACAAGCGCATGGTGCGGCATTGTACCGCCAGGGTCGTGCGATCAGACATTCGCCCCGGAAGCGCTGCGCGCGTTCCGTCGCAGCGGTCCGCCCACAGCCTCATCGAATCCCGCTAGGCTGCGCGGCCCTCGCGTCTCGACCGAGAGGCGCGCTCCCGAGAACGCATGAAGATCGCCACCTGGAACGTGAACGGTATCCGCGCGCGGCACGCGCAGCTCGTCGAGTGGGCAGCGTCCGAGCGGCCCGACGTGATCTGCCTGCAGGAGCTGAAGGCGACGCCAGCCCAGATCCCCGATCCGCTCACCACGCTGCACGACTACTGGTCCTTCTGGCACGGCGGTCCGAAGGGGTACTCGGGCGTGAGCCTCCACCTGAAGCGCGCGACCTTCGCGGAGAGTCCGCGCTTCGCGCACCCGACGTTCGACAGCGAGTGCCGCGTCGTCACGGCGGAGGCGAAAAGCGTCGTCTTCGCGTCGGTGTACGTTCCGAACGGCGGGAAGGACTACGTCGCCAAGATGGCGTTCCTGCGCCAGATGGAGGCGTGGACCCGCTCGCTCCGCGAAGAGGGGAAGCGCGTGGTGCTGTGCGGCGACCTGAACGTCGCGCTCACCGATCGCGACGTGCACCCGAACGAGCTGAAGCCCGCCGGCATCGGCCAACGCAACGACGAACGCGCGCTCTTCGCCCGTCTGCTCGGCAACGGTCTCGTCGACGTGCAACGCAAGCTCCACCCGGACGACGATCGGCTCTTCACGTGGTGGGCGCCTTGGCGCGAGATGCGTCAGAAGAACATCGGGTGGCGCATCGACTACGTCCTCGCGAGCGAAGAGCTCGCGGCCACGGTGACCTCGGCCGAGGTCCGTCGCGAGGTCGGGACGAGCGATCACGCGCCGCTCGTCATCGAGCTGCCGCTGTGACGCGATGATCGGCGTCGGTGAGCTGTGCGCCGTCGCCGCTGCGATGGCGTGGGCGATCGGCTCGCTGCTCTTCGGACGGCTCGGGAGGGAGGGCGTCCCCCCGGGCGCGATGAACCTCGGCAAGCTGATGGTGTCGGGGAGCCTGCTCGTATTGACGTCACTGGCACTGACCGGTCACGTCTTCCCGTCCGGCGCGCCGACGACGGCGCTCGTGCTCCTCGCCCTCAGCGGGTTCGCGGGCCTCACGATCGGCGACACCGCGTACTTCGGCGCGATCGTCTCGATCGGCGTGCCGCGCGCGATCCTGCTGCTCTCGACGGCGCCGATCTTCGCCGCGTTCGGCGGGTGGATCTTCCTCGGCGAGCACCTCGACGATCGCGCGCTCCTCGGGATGGCGCTCGCCTTTGCCGGCGTCGTGCTGGTGGTGATTCGCCCCGATTCCAGGGTGGAGCGCCCCGGACGAGGGATCGCGCTCGGCATCGTCGCCGCGCTCGGACAGGCGGCGGGGAGCTTGCTGTCGCGACGCGCGATGCAGGTCGGTCTCGATCCGCTCGCCGCCGCATCGGGGCGCATCATGATCGGCGGCGTCGGTCTCTATGCGATCGCGCTCGTCACGCGCGACGCGCTCCCCTGGACGCGCGCGCTCGCGAAGGATCGCACGTGGCTGCGCGTGGGCCTCGCGTCCTTGGTCGGCACCTACGCGGGGATCTGGCTCGCGCAGACCGCGCTGCTTCGCGCATCGTCGACCGGCGTCGCGACCACTTTGCTGGCGACCTCGCCGATCTTCGCGCTGCCGATCGCGCACCTGCTCGGGATGGAGCGCATGACGCTGCGCTCGGGCGTGGGCGTGGTGCTCGCGACGTGCGGGATCGCGGTGCTGTCTCTGCGGTGACGGATACGCCGAGCTCTACCCACCCGATGGCGTCTTCGGGAGTGGCGGGCACATCACCTCCATCGGCGGCGGGGGATTCGGTGCGATGCACGGCTTGGTCTTGTCCGGACAGAGCTTGCTCGCGTCGATGGACATCCTCCACCAGCACCGTCCGTCCGCGGCCTTCGAGGTCTTCCCTCCGCTCGCCGGCGCGGCCGGCAGCACCTTCGCGAGCGCCGTCGCAGTGGTCGTCGTGCTCGGCGCGGTCGCAGTGGCGGTCGGTGTCGGCGCGGCGGTCGGCTCGATGGCCGTAGTGGCAGTAGTGGCCTGGGCTGCAGTGGCAGGCGTCGGCGCGCTCGCGGCGTTCTCGGCTGGGGCGGGGGGATTGGCCGGCGGTCGTTGCGCTTCGCAGGCGAGCATCGACACCGTGGCGACAAACGATGCCGACGGCCGAGCGAACCTCTCTGGGGTCAGCGGAGCTTCTCGAGCGCGTCGAGCGGTAGCTCCACGACAGCCCACCAGTCCTTGCCTCGCTTCCGGGCGTCCGCGCTCACCTTCACGCCGAGGCGTTTGCCGAGCCGTTGCGCGACGGCGTGCGCGCGGCCATCAGCTTCGGTCGAGGCGACGTCGCGCTTCACCTTTCGCTTCGCGCGCGCCTTGCGGGTTGCGGCCTCGAGCTCGCGCACCGTGATCTCCGCTGCCGGCTTCCGCGCCCCCGCACGGCCGAGGGGGACCCCTTCGTCGACCAACGTCGCCGGTGGATCACTCTTTTCGGTGGCGGCGGAGAAGCGCGCGAGGGCGTACGACTTCTCGGCACCGAGCCCGAGCGCTTTGTCGCGCGGGAGCGAGTCGACGACCGCGATCAGTTGGTACGCCGTGCTGGCGGCGATCACCTTGCGACCCGTGAGCAGCTTCTCGAACGACGCGTACCCGAGTGGCGCATAGAGCTTCTTCTTCAGGATCTCGCGCAGCGCTTCGCCGATGTCGTAGAACGCCTCGGTGATCGCCGTCTTGCGGCGCGCGACGAGCTCGAGGAGCGCCTCCGCGCGGCGCGTCCCGGCGCTCGATTCAGTCTTCGCGAGCTTTTTCGTCGCGCGGGCGACCTTCGGATCGTTGCGTCGAACGGCCATTCTCACGCGACGATAGCAACTCCGGACGTCCGGAGTCCGGACTCCGGACGTCCGGAGTCGGCCGAAAACGCACGTCGTGTCACAAGGCGAGGACGCGTACGGTGGGAAAGAAGGCCCGCAGTCGCTCGAGATCGTCGAAGTCGGTCGTGTAGACGATGTCGCCCCGAGACGCGGCGGATGCCATGACGATCGCGTCGACGACG
>JBKJQC010000451.1:0-7660 GCA_046593995.1 Polyangiales bacterium | reverse complement strand
CGAAGCAGGGCTCGACGCCGTCCGTCTGCACGTCCCGGCTCTCGGGGCGACGCTCGCGGCCATCACGCGCGACGACGACGCGCCGGCGGCCCTCGAACGCGGGCTCGCCGCGATCCGAGCCGCAGGTCTCGCGCTCGACGTCGCGATCCCGATCGTCCGCGCGAACCTCGCGGAGGTGGGCGAGCTCCCGCGTGCGCTCGGATCGGTGCGCACCATCATCCTACGCGTGCCGACGCAGTCGCCGGACTCGCGCGAGCTCGTGTCCTATGCGGAAGCCGCCGTCGCGATCACGACCCTGGTCTCCACCGCGCGCGAGCTCGGCATCGCCACCAAGCTCGCGCCCGACAGCGGACCACCGCCCTGCGTCTTTCCGTCCGCGCGTCGCCCGTCGCACCTCTACTCGCTCTCGGGGCGGCCGCCGCCGCGTGACGATCACACGCACGTCGCGGCCTGCGCCGCGTGCCGCGTGCGCGACGAGTGCCCGGGGATCGATCGCGCGCACCTCGCGCGCTTCGGCGAGCCGGCCCTCGAGCCGATCACCGAGGACCGCGCACGCAGACGGCTCGCGCTGGTCTCGACCGTCGATGAGCAGATCGCGCGCGAGCTGGTCCAACCGGGGGGGCGGCCGCAGAGCCCCGGGGACCCGGAGGAGCGGATCATCCGCGTCAACTTCCATTGCAACCAGGCGTGCGACTTCTGCTTCGTGTCGACGCATCTCCCGCCGGCGCACGAGGACGTCGTCCGTCGCGCGATCGAGGACGCGCTCGCGAGCGGCCATCGGATCGTGCTTTCCGGTGGAGAGCCGACGCTCAATGGACGGCTCGCGGACTATCTGCGGCTCGCGACCACCAGCCCTTGGCCGGTGCAACTGCAGACCAATGCGGTGCGCCTCGAGGACGCGGCGCTCGCGCGTCGTCTGTACGAAGCCGGTCTGCGCACGGCGTTCGTCTCCCTCCACGGCGTCACGGCAGCGAGCTCCGACGCGATCACGCGCGCGCCTGGCACCTTCGAGAAGACGCTGCGCGGGCTCGACAACCTGCACACGCTCGGGACGCAGATCGACCTCAATTTCGTGATCTGTCGGAGCAACGCCCACGAGCTGCCGCGCCTCGTCGAGCTCGTCGCGGATCGGTGGCCGGGCGCAACGCTCACGGTGTCGTTCGTTGCGCGCTCGACGGACGTGGTCCCGCGCGAACGCGACTTCGTGCCGCGCTACTCGGAGGTCGTGCCCTTCATCGCAGAGGCTCTCGCGCTCGGCCGCGCGCGTGGAGTCACGGTCCACGGGTTCGACTCCATGTGCGGCGTTCCCCTCTGCGTCGTACCGGTGCCGTCTGCCGAGCACTTCGCCCTGCCCGAGCTCTTTGCCGACGACGGCGACGGGGAGTTCGAGAAACCATTGCCCTGCACGGGCTGCGGGCTCGCGTCTCGTTGCTTCGGCATTCGTCGCGGCTACGTGGAGCTGCACGGCTTCGACGAGCTGCGTCCGGTCTGATGCGCGCGGCCGTCGACGCCGAGGGGGCGCGTGACGTCGTCGAGGCGGTGCGTCGGCGCATCCGCGAGGGGGCGCGCGAGATCATCGTCGAGAGCGACGGTGCGATCCTCTCGGACGCGGCCGTGCTGCGCGGGCTCCACGGTATTCCCGGTCTCCGCGTCCGCGTTCCCGTGCCCACGTTCGACGCGGAGGTCCACGCGCGTCTCGGTCGGCGCGTGCACCCGCGCGAGGTGATACGCGGCATTGCACGCGCGAGCAGCGTCGGGCTCCACGTGGACGTCGTGCTCCCCATCGCGGAAGCGCTCGGACCCGCGGCGGGCCGTGTGCACGGCCTCTCTCGCGCGGCGCCGCGCGTGATGCGCTATCTGCTCGTCCCGGTCCCCGACGACCTGGCGCCGCGCGCGCCGGATGCGATCCACGCCGAGATCGAGGAGGCGCGTGCGGTCGGCCGAGAGCTGTCGCTGCAGGTGCTGGTCGACGACGAGACGCGGGTCGACACCGAGTTGCAGGCGGTGCTCGCCGGCATCAAGCCGGTCATCCGTCTCAGCACCGAGGCCGCTGATGAAGAGGCGTTCGTCGCCCGCTACGCGACGTTCGGCCTCGTCACGTGCTCCGCCGACGGCACCTTCATCCACGAGGACGGGACGCACTCGCGCAGGATGCGGCTGATCTACGTCGCGCGTGACCTCGAGACGGCGGAGCGGGTGCGCGCGGTCGAGGCGAAGACCTTCGTCCCTTACACGGATCTGAACGCGCGCGCCGCGGAGTATCGCGATCTCGGGATGGCGCTCGGATACCCGCGCTGCTGCGTCGACTCGTACGTCGCGCGCGTCGTGCTCGATCCCGAGAGCGAGATGGGCGGGAAGGATCTCACCGAGCCCTACGTCGTCGCGCGCGGGGGCTGGGTGCCCGACCCCGCGTGGGAGCTCGATCACTTCCTGTTCGAGACCGGGAACGCGCTGATCAGCTTCACGCCGTGCACCTATCGCTGCCAGGTCGCGCTCGACGTCGCGCGTCGGATCCTCGCGTACGTGGAGCGGGTGTCGCCGCTCGGGGCCGCGCGCATCCGACGCAGGCTCTCGACCGATCTCGTCATTGGACGGCAGGGCGCGCGCGTGATGGTCGACCTCGTCGACGGGATGATCGTCGCGGCCCATCCGCGTCGCACCGCGCTCGGGGCGTTCGTCCACCGGCTCGATCACGAGCTCGTGGCGCAGATCGTCGGCCACCCGGTCGGGGACGACGGACGCGTGCAGCTCGACGAAACCCATCCGCATCCCCATCCGCCGATCGCCCTGCGCTTTCGCGGCGTGGACGCGCGATGACCGAAGCCCTGCGCTCGCTCGCCCGCGGGGACGTGCTCGGCGCGCTCATCGAGATTCGCCGTGAGCGACCGACCGCTCCCGACCTCGAAGCGATCTACGCGCGCGTCGAGGGGCGAGGACGACGCGACGGCCCGCCGCCGACCGCGCCCCCGGCGGAGCCGCGCGACGCGCGATGGGCGGTCGCGTGGGCGGGAGACCTCGAAGGTGCGGCGCGCATGGATCCTCGCGACGATGCCGACGCGTTCGCCCTCCGCGGCATCGCGGAGCTCCGTGCGCGCCGAGCCGCGAGCGCTCTTCCGCTGCTGACGCGCGCGCTCGCGATGGGAACATCCCGAGACGTCGCGCTCCACCACGTCCGCGCCGTGCTGCAGCTCGGCGGCATCGTGCGCGCGAAAAAGCTGCTTGCAGCGCTCGTCGGTGGAGAGTCCCTCGCCTACCGCATCCTCGACGCGCTCGTCAGCCTGCACGAGCACCCGCGCCCCGGGTTCCTCTTGCGACGATGGGTCGCGCGCGCGAGAGAGAGTCACACGCTGTTCAACGGGCTCTTCGCCGTCGAGCTCCCGGTGCTGGTCGGTGAGGAGACGCTCGAGCGCGCCTGTCGCTCCCGTCGTGCGCTCGCCGCGCTGCTCGAGGGGCTCCTCGACCGCATGGCGGGGAACTTCGGACCGTCACCGACGTTCGCCGAGCCGGAGCAGAAGAGATTCGTGCGCCTCGACTTGCCGATGACCAGCCGGGCGGCGGCGACCGACGCGCTCTTCTCCATCCGTCATGTGGGGGCCGACGGCGCCGAGCGCGCGCTCGACGGGGTGCTCCGTCGTCACCCGCGCTCGGTGCACGCGCACACCTATCGCGGTGAGCTGCTCTTGTGGCTCGGACGCTACGACGAGGCGGCGCGTGCCTTCGTCTCTGCCATGCGCATCGAACCGACGCGGTGGGCGGAGATCGGGCTCGTCGCGGTAGCGGCGCTCACCGGCCGAGCGCGCGTCGGGAGCGCGCTCGCGTTCGTCGCGGCGCATCACTTCCCCTGGGTCGCCGGTGGAACGCTGCCGGTGTACCGCGGCATGCTCCGGCGACGCACGGGCGATCCGCGCGCGATCGAGGATCTCGCGGCGGCCGTGGCCGCAAAACCCTCGCGGGTCGGCGCGCGCATGGAGCTCGTCCTCGCCCTCCGAGCCGCGAACCGGGCGCTGGAATCAGCCTCCCACGCAGATCGCGCCCTCGGCGACGCGCCAGCCGTGCTCGTCGACGCGGCCGAAGCAGCGGGCCTCTCCTGGACGAGCGACACGTCGCTACTCACGCGCGACGACGTGCTCGAGGAGGCGCTGCGATCGATGCGCGGCAACCGCTCGTCGGGGATCGTGACCTGGTTCCGCGACGGCGCGCTCCGCGTCCTCGAGCCGACGCACCAGCTCCGAGAGCTTGCCGTGCGCGCGCTCGGTGATCAGCCGAGCGGGACGAGCTCGTCGTCACCGTGGAGCGCGACGTAGCTCCGCAGCACTTCTCCGGAGCATGCGCTGCCCCAGCTGCAGACGTCGCGATGACGACAGCGCAGGAGCGGAGTGCGAATGCCCGTCGGGGGAGGCCTGATCGACGTCGACATCGCGCGCAGCTCTGCGGCCCGCGCGGGGTCGAGACGCCCGTGGAGCACGCACGGCGCGAGACCCGAGACGCGCGTCAGCTCCTTCAGCGAGAGATCGCTCTCCAGCAGCGCATCGACGACCTCGCTCTGACGTGGCGCGATCTGACGAAAACGATCGGTCAGCGCCTCGGTGTCGGGGAAAGGAAGATCCACGGCGAGGGCGAGGTCGCGATCACGCGCGAAGCGCACGACGGAGGGCACCGATGCGAGCACGTTCCGCGTCGTCACGACGTGGACGGTGATCTGACGCTTCCCGACGAGGCGCTCGAGGTTGTCGAGCGCCGCGAGCACTCGCACGTAGGATCCCGGGACGCCGACGATGGCGTCGTGGGTCGCAGCGTCGGCGCCGAACACGGGCACGTGAAACCGTCGCGAGGTGGGCAGCGCTTCGACGATGCGGCGACAGAGATCTGCGTCCGCGAGGCCGACGCTCGGCGAGTGGATCTCGACGGCGGTGTATCCCGCCGCCGTGGCCGCGCGCAGCACATCGACGATGCCCGAAAACGAGAGCGGATCGATGCCGGTGATGCGCAGCGCGCGCAGACCGCGCCGCGCGCCGCTCTCGATTGCCTCGAGCAACGGGGCGAGCGCGACCTCTTCGAGGCGCGCCTTGGGGATGGAGCAGAACTCGCACGACTGCTGGCACGGCGAGTTGATCTGGAGCTTGAGCTCGGTATCGCTCGAGGTCGCGTGTGCGGCGCTCGTCGGGGTGAGCGCGACGACCCGCACGGGGTGACGCTGCGCGCACGCGCGTACGAGCGTGCGCAGCGTCAGGGCGGCCGGCGAAGGCGCTTGTCCCTCGTCGAGCTCGGCGTCCGCTGCGACCAGCTCACGCGAACGCAGGATCAATGACACGCGCTTCGCGTCGCGCTTTCGCTCGAAGGTGACGCGCAGCCCGGTCGTCGTGCTCGACGTCGCGAGGAGCGCATATCCGTCGTGGATCGCGCCGTCGCGCGGGATTCCGAGCCACTGTTGCACCACGTCGAGCGATGCATCGAGCAAGCGCGTCTCGTCGCGACGCGCGAAGAGCTGCCCTGCGGTCCGAGCGCGGTCCTCGCCGAGCCAGCGATTCACGCGCGCGCCGACGCTCTCGAGGAGCTGCGAGACATGGTCCTTTGTCGCCGCGTCCGGTCGCGCGAGGCGCCCTTCGTAGCGCACGAAGCAGTGCGGCCACCGTGCAAACGCGCGCCCTCCGGGGTCCATGGACACGCGCACCCGCACGAAATCGGGGTCGCTCTCGCCAGGACGCTCGAAGACGAGCTCGATGCAGCGGTCGTCGACGCTGCGCGCGGAGGTGCACGCCCAGCCGGGCGGCGCGCTGACGAACGGCACGAGCTCGACGACGCTCACTACGCGCGATCCTGATCGCTCCCGATCAAGAGCGGCAGGTGACGCATCGAGCGCGCGCCGGTGAAGTCGAGGAGCCACGGCGTGTGATCGGCGTAGCGGAGCTCGCCGAGCTTCGTGTCGTCGCGCTCGACGATCAGGCGATCCGCTTGCAGCGAGACGCGGTTCCCCTTCTCGAGCGCCGACACGACGTCGAGGTAGAAGGCGCGGAACGTCGAACGCCCGAGGTAGTGATCGTCGACGCCGAGGTTCCGGTGCGAGAGCACCCGGTCGTACTTCCACGCCGATGGGCCGTCGGCACGTGCGCCCTCGAGGAGCGCGAACTGTCCGTCGGCTGCGAGCACCGAGACCGAGCGAAGCGCGCGTTCGAGCGCCACGGCGTACTCCGGGCTCGCCTTTCCGAACGCGCGCAGGGTGCTCTTCGCGAGCCCCGCGGTGCGCGTGCACGTCGGCGTGCAGGGGAAGTGCGAGAAGAGACGGATGTCGGCCGGGACCCAGTTCTGCTCCGCGGCGAGCGCACCCTCTTGCGCCTCCGCGAGTCGGCGCACGCTCGCGCCGTCGGTCTGCTCGGCGCTGTGCGCGAAGCTCTCCACGCAGCACGACGGATAGCCGAGGAGCTCCCCCATGCGCCGCACGAGCGGCAGTCGCTCGCGGAACGACGCCGTGAGCTGCGGCTCGATCTCCATGGCCTCGTCGACGCTGTCCTGCGTGCGTCCGATGAACGCGATCGCGCGCCGCGAACGCGGATCCGAGAAGACGCGCGCGACGAGACCGCGCTCGATGGCGGTGTCGGCGGCGGCCCCCGCGGACGCGACGTCGGGGCGTTCGGTCTTGATGACCTGCCGCAGTCCCTCCATCAGCTGCACGAGCTCGCGGTGCTGCACGCCGTGGTGCTCGTCGGCCCAGGTCACGGGGAGTCGCGCGAAGGCGGCGTCGTCGGTGATGCGCGCCTCGGCGCCGCGCTTCTTCAGCGCAAGCTCCTGCACCTCACCGTTCACGATCGGGCGCAGCTCGTCGACGCCATACATGGTCGCGTAGGTCGAGCGGATGCCGTAGCAGCGCTTGTCGAGATCGCACTTCTTGCAGGCATCCGACTTCGTGAAGCCGGTCGCGCGCGCGAGCTCCTCGGCCGGGATGTCCGACACGAAGTGCGTGTCACGGATCGCCTTCGGCAGGTAGCACGCGGGCACGCCGCACTTCGAATCGAACCCGGTCCAGCGCAGGCCACGCTCGACCGAGCGCTGGTGCGCGGCCTCGAGCGCCCACGCCACGTCGCGGAAGCGCGGGATGAGCTTGGTGTCGCGGGGGACGTTGTCCGTCGAGGCGGCGACGAAAGAGAAGTTCGCGATGACGTTCGTCGACTTCAGCTCGTCCGCGACGAAATCGGGCAGCTTGCTGAGCTCTTCGACATTGTACCCGCAGAGCACGAAATTGAGCCGAACCGCGACGTCGTTCGCGAGCAGGTTCTTGATCCCCGCGATCGTCCGGACGAACGTGCCCGGGGCCGCGGTGACGCGATCGCTCACCTTCGCGGTGACTCCGTGCAGGCTGACGAACGCCTGATCGAGGCCGGCGGTGCGCAGCTCCTTCGCGTAGATCGCGTCCGACATCTTGATCGCGTTGGTCTGCAGATCGAGCTCGCGTACGCCGAGCGTGCGGGCGAGGCGGATGTACTCGGGGAGTCTGGCGTTCAGCGTCGGCTCGCCCCCAGACAGATCCAGCACCGCCCCGGTCTTCGCGGCGTCCTCGATCTCGCGCGTGATGATCTCGTGCTCGATGGGCGGGAGCTCGCGGGAGACGAAACAGAAGTCGCACGCCTGGTTGCAGTGGAAGTTCACGCGCACGATGCGACGCTCG
>JBKJQC010000387.1:0-4445 GCA_046593995.1 Polyangiales bacterium | reverse complement strand
CCCCATACGTCCGCGCTGTCGACGCCGACCATGAACGGGAGGTCGCCCATCAGCTCGACGCCCATCGCGTTGCACTCGCGCCGTGCGGCGTCCCATTGCTCGTGGGCGATCCACTGCATGAACGACTGGAAGAGCGCCTCGCGACCGAGCTCCTGCTGCAGGCCGGTCATGGCGGCGGGATCGCGATCGCGCACGCCGGCCGGCCACCCACGCCACCAGTTCTCGACGTAGCGCGCCTTGAGCGATCGGTAGAACGCGTAGTCGCTGAGCCACGCCCGGTGCTCGTCCATGAAGGCACGGAGTCGCTTCGCGCGCGCGCCGTCCTTCTCCCATTCGCCGACGAAGAAGCGATCGAACGCCGCGCGGAGGATGCGCTTCTTGATCGCGCGAACGGTCGCGTACTCCACGTTCTTCGCCGCCTCGAGCCGAGCGAGCGTTGCGTCGGCGTCGGCGGCGATCAGGGCGTGGCGCTCTTCGTCGGTGACGTCCTCGAGCGCGTCGACCGCGACGTACATCGGGTCGATCGCGAACGAGGTCGCGGCCGAGTACGGGCTCGTCTCCCCCTCGGGGAGGTCGCCGAGCGGCAAGAGCTGCACGAGGCGATGCCCCGCTTCGCGAGCCCAGCGCGCGAGCTCGGGCAGATCGGCGATGTCGCCGATGCCGAGGCTGCGCGCCGTGCGGATCGAGAACAGCGGGAGGAGGACGCCGGCGACCTTCGGCAGCGCCTGACTCGGACGTGCCTGACTCGGACGTGCCTGACTCGGACGTGAATGATTCATCGCTGGGCCGCGGACGTACACCGACCGCATGGGAGCCGCGAGCGTGACGGTATCGAACGGCGGCGACCGGTCGTACCCTCCGCCGATGACGGCCAGGAACGCGTGCGTGCTCGTGGTTGTCGCCTCCCTCACCGTCGGCTGCGCACGGGACGTCGTGGCCACCCCAGTGGAGAGCCCGAAGGCCGCCCCGACGGAGCCGCCGGCGTCCTCGCCGCTCACGCCGCCGACGGAGCTCGGCTGCCTGCCGAAGAGCACCGCGAAGACGCCGCTTGCGCATCGAGGCCAAGGAGGGCAAGGTCGTCGCCTGCTTCCTCACCGAGGGGACGCAGACCGAGGAGGGCACGGAGTACCCGTGCATCGGCGTCCCCGCCGACGGCGCCGCACCGGCAGTCGCACCGAAGTGGAAGGCGCCCGCTCCGGACGCGCAGAGCATGAAGCCCTCGCTGCCGGTGCCGACGGAGAGCTACGAGGTCCGCGCGAAGGGAAAGAGCGTCGAGGTCTGCCCGAAAGGGGCGAAGACCTGCAAGACGGTGAAGCTCGGCTTCACACATCCGAAAGGGGTCGGCCACGGAGGCTCCGAGGTCGACACGCCGATCGTGGCCGTGACCGAAGACGGCAAGAAGCTGTTCGTGATCGCCGCCGAGCGCGTGAAGGGCGCGCCCGACGTCGACACGGCCTCGGTGCGCGCGTACGGCGAGACGTGGGACGTCGACACCGGCAAGCGGCTCGCGCGCGTTCCGTTGATGAACGCAGGCAACGCGAAGCCGCACGTGCTCACCGACTACAGCGACATCTGGCAGGCCGCGTGGCTCGGTGACCGCATCCTCCTCAGCGGCCGGCGGTGCTGCGGACCGGCCGGCGGGGTCGAGCTCCTCGATCCGAGCACGGGCGACGCGGTGATGCTCGGCGATCCGATCTTCTTCGTGCGCGTGAAGGGGGACCGCTTCCTCCTCGGTGCCGAGCGTCACGAGGCTCCGTCGCAGCTCACCCTGCTCGACGTGAAGACGGCCAAGGTCGTCGCGACGTTCGACCTCCCGAGTCGCATGCTCGACGAGCCGGAGCTCTACGCCATGGACGCGGTCGCGCGGCCCGACGGGAAGACGCTCGTCGTCTACGCGAACCCGCCGGGAACCATCGTGATCGACGCGACCGCGGGGACGGCGAGCGCGCCCAGGCCGCTCCCCTCGTGCCCGTGACTCGGCCCGTGACTCATCCGTGACTCAATAGGTGCCTTCGAGGCCGAGGCTCGGGATCGTGACCGGTCCGAGCTCCTCGAGCCGACAGTTGGTCCCATCGTAGCCGCATCGTCGGTACTCGATGGGCTCCTTCTTCAGGAGCATGTTGAACCACTCGACGACGAAGGCGAGGCTCGTCGTGTCGGAGTAGATCCAACGCTTCTCGAAGCGCACGTCGAGCCGCCAGAACTCCGGGAGCCGCTGGCGGAGGAGACGGCGGTTCGAGGGATCGTCGTCGCTCGCCCCGGGCCGTGTCACGAAGCCCGACCACGGCCGACCCGTCTGGAACGAGAAGCGGCTGCCGAAGCGGTACCCCTTCCCCAGGTCCCAGGAGAACACCGCGGAGAGCACGTGGGTGCGGTCGAAGTCCGAGGGCGCGGTGCGGCCTGGCGAGCTGCGCGTCGAACGCGAGAGGGTGTAGGCGAGCCAGCCGCCGATCTTCTCGGTGAGGTCACGCTTCAACATCACCTCGAGGCCGTACGCGCGACCGTTGATCCGTGCGTCGAGCTTGCAGCCGTCCTCGTCGGCACCGGGAGCGCACACCGCGATCACGTCCGACATGTTGCGGAAGCCGGTGTAGAACGCGGTCATCGTCGCGCGCGTCTTCAGCTTCGGGATCTCGACCTCGACGCCCTGCCCGAACTGCCACGCCTCCTGCAGCCCGCGCGCGAGGCTCCCGAGGCGCAGGCCCGGGGCCGGGATGACGAACGCCGCGGTCTGGTGCGCGAGCCCGAGGGTGCTGATGGTCCAGACGCGGCGCGCGACCTTCAGGCGCGTCGCGAGCCGTGGCTCGACGGCCGGCGCCATGATCGCCCCCTGCGAATAGACGTCGAAGCGCACGCCGGGGACGAGCTCGACCTCGGGGGTGGGCCGCAGCACGAAGTCGAGACGGGTGCCGGCGAAGATGTCGGTGCGCGTCGGGAACAGGTTCGCCTGCGTGTCGCCGTCGCCGCCGCGCTCCGCGGAGAGGAGCGAGTAGCGCTCGAGCCAGACGTCGGCGCCGCTCCGGAAGAGGACCTCGGGCGAGAGTCGCTTCTCGAGCTCGCCTCGGAGACCGGTGCCGAGCATGCGCACCGCGAAGCGATCGCTGCGGTTTCGGCCGCCGTCGCCGATGCCGGTCTGATCGAACATCCACGTGGTGGCGACGCGCGCACGGCCGTCCGGGAGCGTGCGATCCCAGCGCAGGTCGGCGCGGTGGAACTGCACGTCGAAGAGGGTGACGCCCTCGTTCTTGTCCACGAGACGATCGAACGCGCCGAAGAAGAACGTCGAGAGGCGATCGCGATCGTTCACGTTGTAGCCGGCGCGGACTTGATAGTCCCAGTACTGCAGGCCGACCTCTGACGAGAGGAGCGAGAGGAGCAAGCCCGGGTAGCCGTAGCGACCCGCGACCATCACGTCGCCGCGCTGGTTCCCGAGCTTGTCGCGGAAGGGCGCTTCGACCATCGCGCTCGCGTCGAAGAGACGGACGTTCCACTCACCGCGCATGCGCTTCGCGGGGGCGAGCGTCTCGCCGGCGATGATCGCGCCGGCGTTGCGGCCGAAGCGCGCTGGATAGGCCGACGGATGGAAGTCGACGCGATCGATGATCCCGGGGGCGAGCACCGACGGTCCCGCGCCGAGGTGGAACAGCATCGGCACACGCACGCCGTCGATGAAGTACCCGATGTTCCCGGGTGGCGCGCCGCGCACGTAGAAGAACGGCAGCCCGCTGAACACCGGGACCACACCGGGCAGCGCCTCGACCATGCGGAAGGGATCGCCGAAAGCGCCCGGGAGGATGCGCACCTCTCCGCCGCTGACGCTGGTCTGCGCGATCTCTTTTCGCTCCCCCTCGACGGTGATGTCGACCGGCGCATCGGAGACCTTCGGTTGGCCTTTTTTCTGTTTGAGCGGCGGCGGCTTCAGCGGCGCTGGCGGGGGCGGCGCGGCTTTCGCCGGCTCCTTGAACGTCACCGCCGCGCGGATCGTCGCGCGAACCGGGACGCCGTCACGCGTGGCCGGCTCGAACCGCCAGGCCTCGGCGGACGTACGCGCGGCCGCGGCGAAGGGCTCCTCGCCATCTCCCACGCCATCTCCCTCAGTCGAGACGACGGTGACGCTCTCGATGCTGCCGTCGGGGCGGATGACGAGCTGCAGCGTGACCACCGCGTCGCCCTTCGCGCCCGCTGGGTAGGGAACGGGAGGGGCCGAGAGCTGCTTCGGCGGCACGAGCTTGGGCGCCGCCTCCTCGCCGGCGTTCGTCTGCGCGCGCGCGTTCGGCGTTCCGAGCGCAATCGCGATCGCGAGCCACCAGAACCGCACGCCGGGCAGATCAGCACATCGCGCGTACGAAATGCAGATTCGATTGAACGCGGACGGACGGAGGCTTGCGCAGTCCGCTCCGCGTCCAAGGAACGAGCCTAAGCGAGTGGATTGAACGCGGACGGAC
>JBKJQC010000343.1:0-8042 GCA_046593995.1 Polyangiales bacterium | reverse complement strand
GGCGCGGCGAGCGCGCGCGCTTCGTCGTCGAGCGCCCCGAGGATCGCGTCGCCGTCGCGGACCAGATCCGACCCGGCCACGCGCTCGAGCGCCCGCGCCGCGCCGAGTCGGCCCGAGCCGGCGCGGGCTGCAGCCCCGCGGAGCAGATCGACGACGAGCTCCTTCCGCGCGCCGTCACCGATCGCGCGCAGCACCTCGAGCAGCGTCGCGACGGCCGGCGAGGTGGTCGGCGGCGCGCCGCGCGGCTCGAACGTCGGCACGCCGAGCGTCGCGAGCGCGCGCCGCAGCGGGCGGACGATCGCCTCGTCGAGCGTCGGGAGCGCCACGACCACGCGCTCCGGCGCGTGCCCCGCGCGGAGCGCCCGCGCGACCTCGGCCGCGACCGTCTCGGCGGCGACGGCCGTCCCGGCGGCGCTCACCCAGCGAACGGCGTCGCCCACCTCGAGCGGCGGACGCTCGCCCGTGGCGCGCGTGGCGAAGAGACGCGCGGCCACGTCGCCGAGGATCGAGCCGGCCTCCGCCACCGGCCGGTGCACGAGCTCGGGTGGATCCGGCAGCGCGCGCAGGCGCTCTTCGAGGCGCGTCGCGAAGCGGTCGCGCGGATCGTCGAGCCCGCAGGCCACGAAGAAGCCGTCGTGCGCGGTCGGCGAGACGATGACGACGCCGCCACCCCGAGCGCGGAGGATCGCGTGCAGCCGTTCGATCCACGCGAGGCGCCCCGGCGAGGCGGACGCGACGTCGCGCAGCTCGACGCGCGTGGTACCGAGGATCGACACCACGGTGTCGCCCATCACCTCGGGCGGCGACGCGTCCATCGCGCGCGCGAGGCGCGCCGCGACGCCGCGACCGTCGACGACGGCGAGCGCGGCGAGGGCTGCCTCGTGCGCGTCGAGGAGCGCTGCGAGGCGGAGCGCGCGCTTGGCCACGGCGGGGGGCGCGCGCTCGGCGACCTTGCGGAGCTGCGCGGAGTCGACGTCCGCGTCACGCAGCGTGGAGAGCGCGGCGTCGAGCGCGTCGACGAGATCCGCCGGCTCGATCGACGCAGCTCGGGCGATCGCGCGCGCGTCCTCCGACGTGTCGACGACGGTGCGCAGCACGGTGCGGACGAGCGGTCGCGAGGCCACGCGCACGGTCGGGAGGAGCACACGCGCGAGCCGCGCTTCGAGGAGCGGCAGCGTCGTCGCGTCGACCTCCTGCTCCGTCGAGAGGGGACTCTTCCCGACGCCGCATCGGGCCGAGAGGAGGGCTTCGAGGTGTTGGCTCCCCGGCACGACGACGAGCGGACGGCGCACGATCGGAACGTGCGTCCGAAGGCCGACCAGCGGAAGGGTCAGCTGTGCGTCGTCGGCGCGCGAACGGTCAGAGAATGTCCGCTTGCGCGCACGCGTCGCGGGAGCCCGCGGAGCGGCCATCGGTCACTCGTCTTCGCGCGCTTTGGGCTCGCGCGCGATCTCGTCGAGCACCTCGTCGATCCGACGCTGCTTCTCGATCGATTCGTCCCAGAAGAACCGCAGGCGGAGCGCCGCGCGCATCGCCAGGCGCTTCGCCAGCTCCTTGCGAAGGAACCCCGAGGCGCTCTCGAGCCCCGTAAGGCACGATTTCAGCGACTTCGCGTCGCTCCCCGGCAGCCGCACGCGGACGCGCGCGTCGAGGAGGTCGGGCGTGACCTCCACACTGGTGATCAGCACGCCTTGCACGCGCGGATCGTTCACCTGCCGCGTGAGCAGCTCCGAGAGCTCTTCCTGGATGCGCGCGGCCACGCGCGTCGGGCGGCTTCCTTGTGTCATCGGTCCAACCCTTTCCCCAACTGATCTGGCAGATGATCGTCGCCCACCGTCAGGATCTCCAGCGACCGATCGAGCAGCACCGCGTTCTTCACGTTGCCGGCCATCGAGGCCACCGACGCGAGGATCTCGTCGCACACCGTGGCGTCACCGGAGACGACCGCCACGCCGAACGTCGCGCGCTGATGGAGATCCTGGTCTGCCACCTCCGCGATCGACACGTCGAGACGCGCGCGGACCTTGTCCCGGAAGGACCGCACGACCTGGCGCTTGTCCTTGAGGGACCGAGCACCAGGCACGTGGAAGCTGAGACGCAGGACGCCGACGTACATGGAGAGGTCTAGAGTCTAGAGTCTAGAGCCGAGAGTCGAGAGCTCGAGAAGCAGCCGTCTCTCGGATCGGCTCTCGACTCTCGACTCTCGACTCTCGACCCTCCTCACAGCTTGGCTGCGACCTCTTCTATGTCGAAGCACTCGATCGAATCGCCAGCTTTGATCTCGCTGAAGTTGTCGAGGCTGATGCCGCACTCGAAGCCCTTCTCGACCTCTTTGCGATCTTCCTTGAGGTGGCGGAGCCCGCTGATGCGGCCTTCCCAGACCATGACGCCCTCGCGGATGAGACGCGCCTTCGAGGCGCCGCGCTTGATGGTCCCGTCGGTCACCATGCAACCTGCGACGACGCCGGTCTTGGTGATGTTGAAGATCGCGCGGACCTCCGCGCGCCCGAGGAACTTCTCGATGATCGTCGGCGCGAGGAGGCCTTCCATGGCCCGCTTCACGTCGTCGACCGCGTTGTAGATGATGTTGTAGAGGCGGATCTCGACGCCTTCGGTGTCGGCGAGCTGCGCGGCCTTGCCGGCCGGGCGCACGTTGAAGCCGATGAGGATCGCGCCGGAAGCGGCGCCGAGGTTGACGTCGCCTTCGGTGATCGCGCCGACGGCCGAGTGGACGATGGTGACCTTCACCTTCTCGCCCGTCAGCTTCTGGAGCGCGTCGCCGACGGCTTCGACCGAGCCCTGGACGTCGGCCTTGATGATCAGCCGGAGCTCCAGCTGATCTGCGGCCGCGGCCTGGGCCGCGATCTGCTCGAGCGTGACCTTCGCCGTGGAAGGCATGATCGAGCGCTTTTCCTTGGCCTTGCGCGTCTCGGCGATCTCTTGCGCCTTGCGCGCGTCCTTGACGACGTCGACGGTGTCGCCGGCGTTCGGGACGTCGGAGAGACCGAGGATCTCGACCGGCGTCGCCGGACCGGCGGCCACGACCGCGCGGCCGTGCTCGTCGGTCATCGCGCGGATCTTCCCGAATGCATGCCCCGCGAGGACGATGTCGCCCACGCGCAGCGTGCCGTCGCGGACGAGGATGCGTGCGACCGGACCCTTGCCGCGATCGAGGAGGGCCTCGATGACGGTGCCGCTCGCGGGCTTGTTCGGGTTCGCGCGGAGCTCGAGGACTTCGGCCTGGAGGGAGAGACCCTCGAGGAGCTCCTCGATGCCCTGGCCGGTCTTCGCCGAGACGTCGAAGAACATGGTGTCGCCACCGAGCTCTTCGGGGACGAGGCCCATCTCCATCAGCTCGCGACGCGGGCGCTGCGGATCGGCGTCGGGCTTGTCGACCTTGTTCACCGCGACGACGATCGGGACCTTCGCCGCCTTGGCGTGGTTCACGGCCTCGCGCGTCTGCGGCATCACGCCGTCGTCCGCGGCGACCACGAGGATGACGATGTCCGTCACCTGGGCGCCGCGCATGCGCATGGCGGTGAAGGCCTCGTGGCCCGGCGTGTCGAGGAAGGCGACCTCGCCCCTCGGCGTCTTCACCTTGTAGGCGCCGACGTGCTGGGTGATGCCGCCGGCCTCGCCGGACGCGACGGTCGTCTTGCGGATGTAGTCGAGGAGCGACGTCTTGCCGTGGTCGACGTGACCCATCACGGTCACGACCGGTGGGCGGGGCTCGCCCTCTTCGGGCTTCGTCTCGTCGCCGCGGATCTCCTTGATCGCCTGCTCTTCCGAGACGGCGACGTCGGAGACTTCCCAGCCGAACTCGCTCGCGAGGATCTTCGCGGTGTCGGAGTCGAGCGCGGAGTTGATGTTCAGCCCGCTCATGCCCATCTGCATGAGCTTCATCATCACGTCGGTCGCCTTGAGGCTCATGCGAGCCGCGAGCTGAGCGAGCGTGATCTTCTCCTCGATCTTGATGACCTTCTTGTGCGCGGACATCTCCGCCGTCGTCGGGATGCCCGGGCGACGGATGGAGGGAGGCCCTGCGCCGAAGCGACCGCGTGCGCCCATCGGGCCGCTCTGCGGACCGCCGCGCATGCCCATGCCGGGGCGACCACCGGGCCGCGCCGGTCCGCCGCCCATGCCGGGCCGACCCGGGGGGCTCGCATCGCGACGCGGATCGTACTGCACGCCACGACGCTGCATCGTCGGCGCACCCAGACCGCTCGCGGGGCCACGTGCCCCCGGACCGCGGCTCTGTACGGGCTGCGGCATGGGGACGCCGGGCCTTCCGGCCCACGTCTCGATGCCGGTCTTCGGCGCCGTCGAGCGCGTGGGCGCGGGAGGCGTCGGAGACGCGATCGTATTCGGCTCACGAGGCGCCTGCTCGCGCGTGCTCGGCGGCGCCGCTGCGGCGTCTTCGACGCCCCTGTCGACGGCCCTTTCGACGCCGAGAGGTGCGGGCGTGACGGGCGCTTCGCGTGCGAACGCTTCACGGGGGGAGCCTTCGACGCCGGGCGCGGGCCTGTCGGCCTCGCCCTCCTCGCCGTGAGCGGGCGCTTTCTCGGCGGCCGGTGCCTTCTCGGTACCCTCCGCGCGCGCCTCGACGGCCGGCGCCTTGGGCTCGGTCGGCGCAGCGGCCTTCTCGGCCTTCTCGCCGGCCTTCTGGTCGAGAGCGCGCTCCTTCTCGCCCTTGTCCTTGTCGGCCTTGGGCTTGTCCTTGTCGGCCTTGGGCTTGTCCTTGTCGCCGCGCGGCGTCCCCGCGACCGGCCTCTCGGCAGGAGCCTTCTCCGCGACGGGTGCCTTGTCGGCAGCGTGATCTTCCTCGCGACGCTCTTCCTCGCGACGTGCCTCGGGCTTCGGGGCCTCGAGCCTCTCGCGCTCCGTCGGCTGGGGACGCTCTTCCTCACGGCGCGCGTCGCGCGCCTCGATCGGCCGCGCCGGAACCGGCGACTGCTCGCGCGCGGGGGGCGGAGCTTCGACCGACGGAGCGCTCGCGTGCGAGCCGTTGGACTTCGTGCTCGCGACCGGAGCTTCCGGCGCTCCTCCTACCGAGTGGGCGACCGAGTGGGAGGGACGGGCCATCGGTGCGGGGGCGGATGGCGGCGGCGCGACCTCGACGGGCGACTCGACCTTGGTGGGCTTCCGCCGGACGACGGTGGGGCGGATGCGCTCCTCGACGACAGCCGGCGCTTTCGCGCGCTCCAGCGCACGACGTGCGCGATCCGCGACGTCGGCATCGACGGCGCTGAGACGGTTCCTGACGGCTGCGCCCTGCTGCTGCAACAGCGTCAGCGCCGCCTGCTCGTCGATGCCGAGCTGCTTCGCGACCTCGTAGACCCGAACCTTGCTCATCCCGCACTCTCCCGCGACGTATCCGTCCGCCCGACCCGACCCGCGACCTCGCGAGCGCCCTTCACGTCTTTGGCCGGAAAGCTCCGCATCGAGCTCGCCACGACCACCGCACGACGTACCTGAATCGCGAGCGCCTCGTCGACGATCGCGATCACGGCCACGCCTTCCCGTACACGCTCACCGTGACGACCGAGCGACTCTGCGAGTCGCACCCGATCGAGGTACGGGAGCGACCGCCCCTCTGCGATCAACCGGCGCACTTCCGTGCGCTCGGCCGCCGCTGCTGCATCACCCGCGATCAACGTCAGCGCCACGCGACCCGTGCGCAGCGCCTCGACCACGGCATCCGTTCCGATCACCACGTGCCCCGCGCGGGCGCTCCCCGAGAGGAGCCCTGCCACGCGACGCTCGTACGCGGTCGCGATCGCGGCCGCGAGCTCGTCTGCGTCCGCGCGGACCTCGCGCTTGTAGGCGCGCGAGAGACCACGCTTCGTCGCCAGCTCGAGGCACGCAGCGTTCGCGTGAACGTGCGCTCCGCGACCGAAGCTCCCCCCTTTGGCGTCGGGGACGACCGAGGCCTTCCCGTCCGGCGTCTCGGCCAGGACGAGGCGCACGAGCAGCTCGTGCGGGGCGCGCTTGGCGCACCCCACACACGTCCGCTCGTTCGCAGCCATCTCTTCTTCGCTCACGGCAAGGCCCATCACGCTTGGTTCAGCCCTTCACGCGCGTTTCGGCGTCGATGAGCGCCTGGGCGCCCTGTCGAATCGCACGCGCCTTCTTGATCCCGAAGCCGGTCTTGAGAGCGAGCTTGTCCTCCGCCTCCTTGAGGATGTCCTCGGGCGTCTTGTAGCCGTTCTGTTCGAGCGCTTCGGCGGTGCGGTCGGTCACGCCGCGCGTGAGCATCAGGCGCTCGCGCGAGGTGAACGTCTTGCCGTCGGCGAGCCGCGTCTTGAGCTGCTCGTCGCGCTGCTTGTCGAGCGTCGCGTCGGCGGCGACGCGGATGTTCTGCGCCGCATCGACCGAAGCGATGCCGGGGATGCCCGCCACTTCCTCGGCGCTGGCCTCGGAGACCTCTTCGACGGAGCGGAAGCCGAGCCGGTACATGCTCTTGGCGACCACCTCGGAGACGCCTTCGATCTGCTGGAGACCGTGGACGGCTTCGTCCTCCATCTGGCGAAACTTGCTCTCGCTGATGATGTCGAGCTTCCACCCGGTGAGCTGCGCCGCAAGGCGCACGTTCTGCCCCTTGCGACCGATGGCGAGCGAGAGCTTCTCGTCGGGGACGACGAGCTCCATGCGACCGTCGGCCTCGTCGAGGATGACCTTGTGCACCTCGGCGGGCTGGATCGCCGCGCAGACGAAGCGGGCCGGATCGCGGTCCCAGGGGACGATGTCGATCTTCTCGCCGCGGAGCTCCTGCACCACTGCCTGCACGCGCGAGCCCTTCATGCCGACGCACGCGCCGACCGGATCGACGTCGCTGTCGCGCGAGGCGACCGCGATCTTGGTGCGGGCGCCCGCTTCACGCGCGACGGCCTTCACCTGGACGATCTGCTCGTAGATCTCGGGGACCTCGGCCTCGAACAGCTTCTCGACCAGGCGGGGATCCGCGCGCGAGAGGATGATCTGCGGGCCGGGGCCCTTGCGGTCGATCTCTTTGACGTAGGCGACGATGCGGTCGCCGGCGCGGTAGGTCTCGCGCGGGGTCTGCTCGCGGTACGGGAGCACGGCTTCCGTGCGACCGAGGTCGACGATGATGTTGTTGCCGCGCTCGAAGCGGCGGACGATGCCGCGGATCAGCTCGCCCTTGCGGTCTTTGTACTCGTTGTAGACGAGATCCCGCTCGGCATCGCGGAGGCGCTGGATGAGCACCTGCTTCGCGGCCTGCGCGGCGATGCGGCCGAACTGCGCGCGCTGCATCTCGATCTTGAGGATCTTGCCGAACTCGCGGTCCTGCTGGCGGGCCTTCTCGATGTCCTTCGGGAGGTAGAAGATCTGGAAGCCGAGCTCCTCGCCGATGTCCGCGTCGAGACCGGCCTTTTTGGCGTCCTCTTGCGGGATTTCGCTGCCGGGCTTGGTGATCTCGGTCTCGACGACCGTCATGTACATGAAGAGGTCGACCTGACCGCTGTCGTCGGAGAACTTCGCTTCGAGCTCCCGATCCTCACCGAAGGCGTTCTGTGCGGCCTTCAAGATCGCCTGCTCCACGGTCTCCACGAGGACCTTGCGGTCGATGCCTTTCTCTTTGGCAACCGCATCGATCATCGAGGAAAGAGTGAGCTCGCCCCCCGCGGCCCCTTGCGACGTGTTCATCATCGATCGTTCTCCGAAACACCCCGCGACGCGCGGGGCTTGGTCTGCTCGTCTCGCCTCCCGGCGCCGTCGGCTCCTGCCGAAGCGTCGGGCGTCGTCGACGTCCTGCTGTTGCTCTTCTTGTGCGCGTGCGCGTGCGCGTTCGCGTTCGCGTTCGCGTTCGTGTTCGCGCTCGCGTTCGCGCGATCTCGCGACTGAGCGCGCTGCGCGGGCGGACGCTTCGGGCCCTTGCCCGGCTTCACTTTCGGCGGCGGCTCGTAGACGAGGTGCGCGCGTCCGATCGCCTCGAGCGGGAAGGTGACCTCACCCGCCTGATCGTCCGCGAGCCGCACGGTCTCGGCGCCGGCGCCGGTCGTGGTCGAGATGCCGTTCGCCTG
>JBKJQC010000309.1:0-2973 GCA_046593995.1 Polyangiales bacterium | reverse complement strand
AAGCACGTGAAGTCGAACGCGATCGTTCTCGCCATGCCCGGCGACGCTCCCGGCGTCTTCCGCACGGTCGGCGTCGGCGCAGGACAGATGTCCCGCGTCGTCTCCGTCGAGATCGCGCTGCGCAAGGCGGGGGACCTCGCGCGCGGGAGCGTGCTCGGCTCCGACGCATTCTTCCCCTTCCCCGACGGCGTCGAGACCGCGGCAAAGGGCGGCATCACCGCGATCGCGCAGCCCGGTGGCAGCGTGAAGGACGCGGACATCATCGCCGCGGCAGACGCTGCCGGCATCGCGATGGTGCTGACCGGCGTGCGGCACTTCCGCCACTGAGTCGCCTCGCTCAGGCTTGGCCGATCGTGCGCGGCGCGACGTAGGACGAACGCACTCCGCCGCCGGCGATGCACAGGAGGTGGGCGGCGCCCTCTGGCGGCTCGTCGAAGAGATCGTCGATTGCTGCCGGCTCCACCCGGCGCAAGAGCTCGACCGCGATCGAGACGTGCAGCCCGACGACGTAGACGTCTGCGCCCGAGACCGGCTGGCCGAGCTCGCCGCACGCGGTGATGGCCTTTGCGCCGAGCTCGTCGCGCGAGTCCGCGACGAGGACGACCGCTTCGCCCAAGCGCACGCCGTCGGCCATCGCTTCGCGGAGGAGCGCCACGATCTCGTCGTTGCAGTGGTCGAGAATCGCGCGCCGCTCGGTCTCACCCGGGTCGGTCATTCCATGACTGGCATGGCCCGCGCGGGGCGCCGCGGCAAGCCACAGCCTGGATTCACCGAGAGCGCTGAGGGGAGGGGACCTGGATTTACTCCTCTCGAGCCCCCACAATGCGCCTCGTGTTGGAGCCGATCTTCGGGCTTTTGGCCTGCATCGCGGTGTACATGGGGGTATACCTCGTGGGGAAGGTCACGAGCGAGTTCAGGCCCGACACCGAGTTCGAGCGCTGGTGCGCCTCGAAGCCGATGATCCTCGCCTTCAGGTGCAAGGACGTCTTCGAGGCCCGACACGGACTGCGCGCGCTCCTCGCTCCCCACGACGAGGTGGTGAACCTGCAGGGCGGCGTGCCGTGGCAGTACTACCGCTACGACGTCGTCGTCCGCCCGATCTCCGACGACGCGATCGGCGTGTTCATCGTCTCGGCCATCGCGCAGCGCGGCGACTGGACGAAGCGCCGCGACGCAGCCGAGCTCGCCCGCGCGCTCTTCGCGAAGGGACACGTCGACGAGGTGTGGATGCACGGTCAGCTCCATCCGAGCGAAGCCAAGTCGAGCGCGCGCGATCAGCGCGCCTGGCTCGCGCGCGTCGGCGAGGAGGGAACGCTCGAGGTCCATCCCATGATCGGTCGGCCGTTGTGGGCGCCTACCGACGCGTGATCACTCCCCGGATGCCGGCCCCGCCGACGCCGAGGCAGCGCCGACGCGAACGCGGCGACCGACGTGGTGACCGACGGCGGATGACGGCGTTCGGCGCGAAGCGAACGTGTGCGAGCCACTGGGTCCCCTGACGGCGCGCGTTCACCCTGCCGTCCGGCGCAGGTCGATCTCGCCGGGCAGGAGGCCCAATCGTCGCCAAGCATGCGCGAGTAGCGCGGATCTCGCGGTCGAGACCGGCGGATCGCCCAGCGCGCGTGGGAGCAGGACGTTCGCGCGGTAGCCGTCGAACCATGGCGCGGACGAGTATGGGTCGACCGCCGCCGCCGACTTCCCGATCTTGTCCATGTGACGCGCGTGGTTCTCGAGCACGTAGCGTAGGCAGCGACGAACGGCGTTCGCGGTCTCGAGGATGGTCTCGTGATAGCGGTCCGCGAAGCGTGATCCGCGCGCGCCCATCACGCGGTTCAGCGCGCGTGCGAAGCGAATGAGGAGCGCGCGCAGACCGTTCGACATCGCGCGGCGGTCTCCGGCCTCGACGAGCAGGTGCACGTGGTTGCCCTGTACCGAGTAGTGCGTGACGCGGAACCCGCTCCGAGCTCGCACTCTGCGGAGCGCCTCGAGCAGCGGGAGGTAGCAGCGCTGCGAGCGAAGGTTCCACGTTCCCCGACGCACGCGCACCGTGACGTGGTGGGGGTGCGAGGGCGAGACATCTGGCCTGCGCGTGTGCGGCCGGCCCGCGTTTCCGGTGCGTGGCCGACCTCGCGCACGACGTGGCTCGCGTGCGTCTTCGCTCATGGACACGATTTATGGCGAATAAATCCTGCGCCGTCAAGCGATGACCGCCCGCTGTCGATGCGAGAACGCGCGTGGGTGGGCGATCGCGTCGCTCTCGCGGTGACGCGGTCGGCAGCGAGGCGTACCAGGAGCGGTCCGTGCGATTGCACCGCTTGCCGCTTGCCGCTTGCCGCTTGCCGCTTGCCGCTTGCCGCTTGCCGCTTGCCGCTCGCCGCTCGCCGCTTGCCGCTCGCCGCTCGCCTCGCCTCTCGCCGCTCGCCTCTCGCCGCTTGCCTCGCTGCTCGCCGCTCGAGGCACGCTTCCATTCGACAGCTGTTCAGGTGCGTGCGCCTGCTCGGGCTGCGTGGCACCCTGCCTCGATGTGAGAAGGCCCCGGCCGGAACAGCGGATCGGCTTGCGGCCCTGGGGCGGCGCACCTATTCCTTTGTTCACTGACCAGGCGTTGCCCCTTCGCTGCGGTTCCGGGCTGGTCCCGGGGGCGTTCGAGGAGGGGCAGGAACCCCGCCGGGTCCAGGGCTCGCCGTGAAGCTGAAGAAACTCGAGATCATCGGGTTCAAGTCGTTCGTCGATCGCACGGTCCTCAAGTTCGACCACGACGTGACCGGCATCGTCGGTCCGAACGGCTGCGGGAAGTCCAACATCGTCGACGCGATCCGTTGGTGCATGGGCGAGCAGAGCGCCAAGCACCTTCGCGGCCGGGCGATGGAGGACGTCCTCTTCAACGGCAGCGAGGCGAGGGGACCGGGCGGATTCGCGGAGGTCACGCTCACCTTCGAGAACAACGACGGCCTCGCGCCGATGGAATACAAA